>JAEKFU010000574.1 GCA_016522385.1 Pseudomonadota bacterium | reverse complement strand
TTTCTGCGCCGTAACGGGCAATCAGAGTCAGCCGGCCCGGCTCATTGTCAGGGTTGAGAATGTCAATCAGCCTGACTAGGTCATCTGCCGCAAGGCTCGGTCCACATTTCATGCCGATCGGGTTTTTGATGCCACGACAGAACTCGACGTGGGCGTGATCCGGTTGGCGGGTCCGATCGCCGATCCACACCATGTGTCCTGACGTGGCGTACCAGTCACCCGACGTCGAGTCGACACGTGTCAAAGCCTCCTCGTAACCGAGCAGCAGCGCTTCATGGCTGGTGTAGAATTCGGTTGTACGCAGCTGGTGCGCCGTGTCCGGATTGATTCCGCAGGCGCGCATGAAGCCCATCGCCTCGGTAATCCGGTCGGCAAGGGCCTGATATTGCGCCGATGAAGGCGAGTCCTTCAAGAACCCAAGCGTCCAGCGATGCACGTGCTCCAGATTGGCATAACCACCGCCGGCAAAGGCGCGCAACAGATTCAGTGTTGCGGCCGACTGGCGATAGGCCATGATCTGGCGCTCGGGATCAGGCTCGCGCGATGCCGGATTGTATTCGATGTCGTTGATGATATCGCCACGATAACTGGGCAACTCTTCGTCGCCCTGCTTTTCCACCGGGGATGACCGCGGTTTGGCGAACTGACCAGCGATGCGGCCGACCTTGACCACCGGTTGTCCACCGGCAAATGTGAGAACCACCGCCATCTGCAGGAACACCCTGAAGAAATCACGGATGTTATCAGCATTGTGCTCACCGAAACTTTCAGCACAGTCGCCGCCCTGCAGGAGGAATCCCTTGCCCATGGCAACGCGGGCAAGCTTGCGGCGCAGCTTGCGCGCCTCACCTGCAAAGACCAACGGCGGAAACTCGGACAGCCGCGTCTCAACCATCTTCAGATGATCCTGATCGGCGTAGTCCGGCACTTGGACAATCGGTTTGTCGCGCCAGCTTTGTGGGTTCCACGCGCTCGTCATAACTGTACTCCTGGTGCACATACTGCTGTACCGGCGCGCTGAGCCGCGTGCTGGTACCGCTCAAATTGTCGCTATACAGGGCTCACATCACCGGGTCTAGTAATTATGGGCAAATCGCACCCACCGCGTGATGCCGCACAGGCCGGTTATCGGCACTCCGTTTGACAGCAATTTATACACGCCGTGTCGGATAATGGCCAGCCAGCATCTTGCGCGCGGTCATTCCTTGAAATTCCTGTTCGGTCGATAACGGCGCGTTAACTCAGGTCGGCGAATATCAGCCGACGGCGTTGGTAGTAAGTAGTGGGAACAAATCCGTGGGTTGGATTTTCGAAACGAGCGACTGGGCGATGGCACGGGAATTCCTGCTACGCGGCGAGCCGCCGTTGATTACACAGCTTTTGATACTGAACACCATAGTGCTGATCTTCTGGATGGTGCGACGTATGCGTGGTGCATCGGCAATGCGTTACAAAACAGCGAATATTGTGCAGACGATGTTGATCATTGCGAACTGTGTCGTTTTGCTGAATGGTGATTACAAGTTTATTGACTTTTCCCGTCTTGCGGACCTTTTCAGCTGACCGGCTCGTGTTCGGACTTGCTTTATAGTCCGATATGACTGCACACTTCACCGTATGAGCGTGCCGGAACCCAGTTTCACTGTTGGAATCGAGGAGGAATACCTACTGGTCGACAAGACCAGCCGCGATCTGGTTGGCGAGGCGCCGACCGATTTGATGAAGGCGTGTGAAGACGCGCTTGGCGGCCAGGTCAGTCCGGAGTTCCTCCAGTGCCAAATCGAAGTAGGTACACGGGTCTGCAAGACTGTCAAAGACGCACGCGCCGATCTGGCTCACCTCAGGCGCACGATTGCGGATATTGCCGGCGACCATGGCCTTGCACCGATTGCCGCATCGACCCATCCCTTTGCCGACTGGACGGCTCAGCGGCATACCGAGAAGGAACGTTATCAAGTTCTGGCACGCGATCTGCAAGGCGTGGTGCGACGGATGCTGATCTGCGGCATGCATGTGCATGTGTGCATCGAAGACCCGGATCTCAGGATCGACATCTTCAACCAGATGTCGTACTTCCTGCCGCACCTTTTGGCATTGTCAACCTCCTCACCGTTTTGGCAAGGCCGCGATACCGGTCTGAACTCCTACCGACTTACGATATTCGACAACCTACCACGCACCGGTCTGCCGCCACATGTTGCCAGTCTCACAGAATACGAACGCATGGTTGGCATGCTCAAACAAACGAAGACGATAGAAGATGCCACCAAGATCTGGTGGGACCTGAGGCCCTCTGATCGGTTTCCGACGCTGGAGACCCGGATCTGCGACGTCAGCACCCGGCTTGATGACACGATCACCATTGCCGCCATCGTGCAATGCGTATCGCGCATGTTGTACCGGCTCAGGCGCGACAACCAGCGCTGGCGGCTTTATGACCGGTTCCTGATCAACGAGAATCGCTGGCGCGCACAACGCTATGGGATCAGCGAAGGCCTGATCGATTTCGGTCGTGGCGAACTCGTGCCATACGCAGATTTGCTTGAGGAACTCATCGAACTTGTCACTCCCGATGCAGAAGCACTTGGTTGCATCGAAGAGCTGACTGCAAGCCGCGAGATTATCGAACGCGGCACCAGCGCGGACCGACAACGGCGAATTTTCGACGGCTGTCTGGCACAGAGAATGAGTTCGCAAAATGCGCTCAATTCCGTGGTTGACGGTCTGATCGCTGAAACTGTCGAGGGTGTCTAGAGCGTTTCTTTCTCATGTGGAATCATTTGATGGTCCAAATCCGGCCATCGGACGTCGTTACCGAACTTGCCCGATGACCCACATCGCGCTGCGTTCCGTAACTAGCCGAGTGACCGGATTTGGACCATCAAAT
>JAEKFU010000502.1 GCA_016522385.1 Pseudomonadota bacterium | reverse complement strand
GTCTTCGGTGCTGCAGTGGATGCGATCGGCCAAGACTTGGATTCGCGCTGGCAGTTCGGCAATGTCACGCTGACGCGGCTGCCGGTATTGTCGGTGTTCCATCATCCGCTGCCGCAACCTGCCGATGGCGGCGTCCGCCATATGGCACGCCAGGCAATCGAACTGACGGTGGCAACCGGCACCGGCCCGCTGCGCATCGTCAACACCCATCTGGAATACCATTCACTTGGGCAGCGGCTGGCTCAGGTCGAGAGGCTGCGCAGCCTCCACGCCGAGGTCTGCGAAAACCTGCTCGAGCCGCCGAAGTTCGATGCCGGTGGACCCTATCAGCGGATTGGCCGGCCCGAGCATTGCGTCATGTGCGGTGATTTCAACATGACCGTCGGCTCGCATGAGTACCAGGCCATGCTGGCCCCATTTGAAACCGCAGAAACGCAGCTTTATGATGCCTGGCGCATCGTCCAAGGTGACACCGCTCACGATCCGACCTGCGGCATCTTCGATCGCGAGCAGTGGCCGGACGGACCGCACTGCCGGGACTATTTCTTTGTCACGGCAGAGCTGGCCCGCAGTCTGAAAGAAATGACTGTAGACACCCAAACCAACGCATCGGATCACCAGCCCCTGATGGTGCATATCGACTAGAGCCGCCAACCCCAGTGAAGCAGACCATTCCAGACAATGTGACCGGTGCATGGGCGCAGGCCCGCTATGAACAGGTGCGCCATCGCTTGCCGGACGCGGCGTTTCCGGCCAGGCCCCGGCTCCATCGCAACCTGCTCGAGCTTGCCGATGCATTCGATGGGTTCGTCTTCGATTCCTTCGGCGTCCTGAACGTCGGCGATGAGCCCCTGCCCGGTGTCCATGGCTGCATCGAGGCCTTGCGCGCCCGCGGCAAGCGGCTAGCGGTGCTGACCAATGCCGCGACCGTGCCGCTCGCCAGGGTCGACCGCAAATATGCACAGCTTGGCTTCACTTTCCGCCGTGAGGAGATCATCAGCAGTCGGCAGGTGCTGGCCCATGCGCTGCAAAATTTCAATTCGGACATGCTCTGGGGCGTGGCAGCCCCGCCCGTGGCCGAGATCGCGGAGCTACCTTGCCAGGGTCAGGAACTGGGCGCAGATCCGGAGCTTTACGAGGCCTGCGATGGTTTCATCCTGCTCAGCAGCCAAGGTTGGACTCTCGAGCGGCAGGGCTTGCTGACCCGTGCTGTGTCGGCGCATCCGCGGCCGGTCCTGGTCGGCAACCCGGATCTCGTCGCCCCACGCGAATACGGCTTTTCTCTCGAGCCCGGCACCTATGCCCATGCCCTCGCTGACGAACTCGGGATTGCCCCGGTGTTTTACGGTAAACCGTTCGGCAATGCCTTTGAATTGGTCGGTCAGGCCTTGGGAGAAGACCTCGACCCGAAAAGCATCGCGATGATCGGAGATACCCTGCACACCGATGTTCTGGGCGGTGCGGCAGCCGGCTGGCAAACTGTTCTTGTCACCGACCACGGTCTGTTGAAAGACCGTGACGTCGCCACCGCAATCGAAACAACAGGAATCGTCCCGGATTTCATCCTGCCAAGAATTTGACTACCCAGCTTTGCGGCCTGCCTACGGAAAGACGATTGCTTGATGTCTCAGTTGGGTCAACAACGGTCCTGACACGGTCCTGGCACGAGAGTCTGGAGTTCATCCGAGAGCGGAGGTTTCACGCGGATGGCGGACACGTCCGCCTGTAGCGCTCCCTCTCCGTCTCAGCGCTCGTCTGCTAACAGGGAATTTGCCCCTTATCGGATTTTCCGAACACCGTTCTGCAGAGTCTGCTTAGCCCCCGCTAACGGACTCAAATCGGCATCGCTCAACACTTTTGGGAAGTGCCAAGAACGGAAGTCGAACACAAAGAGCTGCGCGCACATACTTGAGCGAGATCAACGCAATTGAATCCCGCCTGAGCTAATAACGCATATATCGGAACAGACCTGATGCGGGTCTCTCTGTGAGAATGTCTGCTTGTCCGAGGTAGGTGAGTATGTTGCGAACAGTCAGTCTGGCTGTTGTACTTGTGCAAACGGTCGTCGCGGTTGAACAGGGACCCATGGATTGTCAAAACGAATTCGACGTCGCGCAGACCAGGTATGAGCAGGCAATCGAGGATGCCCGTATCGCGGCTGTCAACGCCAGGCAGGCTAAAAACGCTGGCGATAGCGATCGCTGCCGGTGGGAACGGGGACGGGCTATGGCAGCCGCAAACCAGGTACCCAAACACTGGCAAATCATGAACGACCTCAGCAACAGCGTGAATTGCAAGTATGCGGTTCCGTCCCCGCCTAAATTTCATGGCTGGGACTATGCAGACATGGGGTTCGGATACGGAGAAGCGGGATTCATTTTGTTCAACCCATTACACTGTGGCCTCTCAGAAACATCGTTACCAGCCACCGAATAGTCGACGGACTTTGCCAGCAAATCGCGCCAACTACCCGTCATTCTCAAAAAGCCAGAGCACTTCCGATTGGGTCACCAACCGACTCTCCAGGCACCTTCAGTGAACGATAGGTGGTCGAAAGCAGAAGTCTTAACTCACAACGCCCGAAATCAGAGGCACAGCGGACTACTTGGAAACGTGACCAGATAGTCCGGGGTGTGCCAGATGCAGACAGTTTTTCTGCTGCTGGTAGGTTAAGCGGCTTGCTGCCAATCAGCATATGCGGTCTGAATTGATAACACGATCAGCTGTCGCTTAGCTTGCTCTGCTATCAGCAAGGCAAACTAGCCGGATGACCACCGAAGGAGTGGAAGGTTTTGTGTTGAACTATGTGCTCAATGCAAATGACTGCTTGAGCCGGTCAAACCCCGCTACATGGAGTGTGAAAATGACACTCAGTGAGTCTCAGCTATGCTTGGTTGAGGACGGTCTTGGTATTAAGGCTATTGCTGAAGATAGTGCCGTCATGCCTCAGCTTGCCGAAGCTTTCGGAGCCCATACGTTCTTTCTGGATTCAGTCGGCTTGTGCATTGTCGAGACGGATTCCACCGAAGGGAGCGATGAAAGTCTTGTTATAAGGCTGGCGAGTTGGAACGAGGACCGGACAGTCCTTACAGGGTCACAAACCCGAGGCGCTCGCAGCCGACATTGATCTCGGCCCGGTTATCGCCGAACCCGAAGCCTGATCTGCTTCGCACTTCGCGCGTCATCCCCGCACCGCGCACGAAGTCCATGGCAGATACCAATTCGTCTCCTAGAGCGTGTCTTTCTCATGTGGAACCATTTGATGGTCCAAATCCGGTCACTCGGCTAGTTACGGAACGCAGCGCGATGTGGGTCATCGGGCAAGTTCGGTAACGACGTCCGATGGCCGGATTTGGGCCACCGAAG
>JAEKFU010000478.1 GCA_016522385.1 Pseudomonadota bacterium | reverse complement strand
ACCCGAAACAATGCAGGACTTCACACATGGCCAAGTATCGCAACGGCTTGCCGCAGCTGCGCGGCAACGTTTTCCTCACCGATGGCGGCATTGAAACGACGCTCGTGTTCCTCGACGGCATCGACCTTCCGGACTTTGCGGCCTTTGATCTGCTGAAAAGCGACGAAGGGCGGGCGCATCTGACCCGCTACTATCAGAAGTACATCGATATTGCGCACCGTTACAATTCCGGTTTCGTCCTTGAAAGCGCCACCTGGCGCGCGAGCCCGGACTGGGCAGCACGGCTGGGCCATTCGGCCGAACAACTGGCTGATCTGAACCACAAGGCGATTGCGATGCTGGCCGACTTGCGCGACGCGTATGAGACTGCGACGTCGCCGATGGTGATCTCCGGCTGCGTCGGCCCGCGCGGCGACGGCTACAACCCGGCCGAACTGCTCACCGTGGACGACGCGGAAAACTATCACGCTGTACAGATCGGCACATTCGCCGCAACCGAGGCGGACATGGTCGCCGCTATCACAATGACCCATGCCGCAGAGGCCATAGGCATTGCCCGCGCCGCGCAGGCCTTCGGCATGCCGTCGGCGATTTCGTTCACGGTGGAGACCGATGGCCGTCTGCCGACCGGCCAGCCGCTCAAGGAAGCGGTTGAAGAGGTCGACGCGGCAACGGACAATCGGCCGGCCTATTACATGATCAACTGCGCCCATCCTTCGCATTTCGAGGGGGTCGTTGTGGGCGACGGAAACTGGCTGGAGCGCATTCGCGGTGTCAGGGCCAACGCCTCACGCATGAGCCATGCCGAGCTTGACGCGGCTGAAGAGCTGGATGACGGCAATCCCACAGAGCTTGCTCACCAGTACCGGGAGTTGAAAGGCAAGCTCACCAATCTGGCCGTGGTGGGCGGCTGCTGTGGCACGGATCACCGTCATGTCGAGGAGATCTGCAAGGCGGTTGCCGCGTGACATTCTAACAAGCCAATCGACAGGGGCCGTTCATGCGGCCCCTTCTTTGTGTCTTCAGCTATTCAGCTTTCGCCGGGATGGCCGGCGTAGCGATCAACTGAATCTTCGCTAAGAAGCATCGCTTCGTAAGAGTCCGCCAGAAGAAGCTTCACTCCATAGGAACAAGTACCATCTGGCCTTGTTGCAGGATCGAGTGTGCCCCAGCCTTACTTCTATGCCTGTCTTGGGCACATGAGCGGAATTTGGATTAGGACGTCAGGACTTCGGCAATGTGTCAATTCCGGCCTCTTTGACTACCGTTTTGGAGTGTCCGCTTCGCCCCTGATAGCGGACTCAAGTCGGCAAAGCGCAACACTTCCGCTTGGTGCCAATTTCCGACCTCTCGTGCCCAGCTCGCTAATTTCTTGCCGGCTATATACTCCATGCAACATCCATTCTTGAAACACGTCACTCATGGGGCCGCGAACGATTGGCTCGATCCTAATTGTCTCAACGATATTCAATTGCTAGGCTTTCGGCCTCATGAGTGGTGAGATAGGGGGGAAAGCCTGTGTCCGCGAGTAAGCCATGTGATTTGACGGCTGTCGAGGCACGCCGGCTCATCGGGGCAAAGAAGCTCTCACCAGTAGAGCTTCTGAATAGCTGCCTTGAGCGGATCGCTGAGCTAAATCCAATTCTCAACGCCATCGTCAATCCCTGTTACGAACAGGCCCGCCACGAAGCGCGGCAGGCTGAAATGGCGGTGATAAACGGCGATGAACTAGGTCCACTACACGGCCTGCCACTGGGTGTTAAGGATCTCAACGATGTCGCCGGCATCAAGACTACTCAGGGCTCGCCGCTGTTCGAGAATGTTGTGCCGGAACGCGACGACAATATCGTCGAGAACATGCGCAGAAACGGCGCCATCGTTGTCGGCAAGACCAATGTGCCTGAACATGGCTTTGGCGCCACCACGGACAATCCCCTCTACGGTATCACCCGTAACCCTTATGACCCCACCCTTTCGGCCGGCGCTTCATCCGGTGGCACTGCGGTCGCCTTGGCAACGGGCATGGTGCCTCTTGCGATGGGCTCCGACTTCGCCGGCTCTTTGCGCACGCCTGCTTCCTATTGCGGGATTGCCGGATTCAGACCATCCGTCGGTGCAGTGCCGACAGATCGGCGCGGAATGGGATGGTCGCCATTCGATGTCGAAGGGCCGATGGGCCGCACGGTTGCCGATATGAAACTGTTGCTTGGCGGAATGACCGCCAGCAACCTGCATGACCCACTGTCGCAGCATGTTGATCCAGAATTCCCTGAAACGGTCCGCACCATCGACCTGTCAGATCTAAAAGTAGCGGTATCGGAAGACCTCGGCTTTGCACCTATGGGGAAGGTCACCGGTGAGGCATTCCGGCAGAAGTTGAAACTATTCGAATCTGGTTTCGCATCTGTTGCGGATAACCATCCGGAAATGAGCAATGCGGACAGAACTTTCTACGTGCTGCGTGGCATCGGGTTCGTGCATGACTTCCGGCAGATGTATGACGAGAACCCTGACGCCTTCGGTCCCACGATCATCGATGAACTCAAACGGGCCGAGAAGTTGACAATTGCCGACATCGGCTGGGCGATGAGCGAGCACACTAGGATCTTCCGCAATGCTGAAAGTTTCTTCGACGACTATGATTTGCTGATCACTCCGGCTGCCTCTGTGCCACCCTTCCCACACGAAGAGCATTATCCAAAAGAGATCGACGGCGAGGACATGGGCGGATATCTCAGATGGGAGGCCATCAGCTATGGCGTGACGCTGTTTGCCGGCCCGGCTGTCGTCATCCGGGTCGGTCCGGGTCCGGCGAACATGCCGATGGGCATTCAGTTGATTGCCCGCAAGGGCAGCGACTGCCGCTTGCTCGATATTGCCCACACCCTGGAGGGTATTTTTGCCGAAACTACGGGGTTGGCGACATCAAAACCGGACCTCGAAGCCCTAAAAGCATAATGACGCAGCGTCCGAATTTGTTTATTGTCAACAATATCCGCCCTTCACAACGAGGCGGAGCGGGCAAATCATCAGGGAGAAGAAACAATGAGCAAGCTAACAATTTCACGTCGCACGGTGCTCGGCGGTGCCGCTGCCATTGGAGCCACTTCGTTTTCAATCCTGCCGGCACGGGCCGGCGCGCTTGATAAGGTCAAGCAGGCGGGCGAGTTCAAATTTGGCCTGGAAGTCGGTTACAAGCCGTTCGAATTCCGCGATGATTCCGGCAATCTGGCCGGCTATGACATCGACATCGCCAATGAAGTCGGCAAGCGTCTCGGTGTCAAGGCTACAGCTGTGGACACCAACTGGTCGACCGTCATCCAGACACTCTATGACGGCGGTTTCGACCTCATACTCGGTGGGATGACGGCAACGGAAAAACGCTTCAAGCGGGTCAACTTCTCGATTCCATATATGGATGCCAGCTCCGGTCTTCTTGTGAAATCTGATTCCGGCATAACCGACCGCAAGGGACTGGCCGGTAAAGCGGTTTCGGCAGGCGCCGGCACGCCACAGATCAATCAGCTCAAGCTTTCGGCGGAAGAACTCGGCATCAGCTATGATGGGGACATCAAGACGTACGATAGTGATGCGGTTGCATACGAGGCCATGCGGGCCGGTCGCATCGCCGGCTACGCATCGACCATGGTCAGTCTGCTGGAGTTCACCAAGGCTACCGATGGCTTCACTGTACTGCCATTCACTTCAAGCAAATGGTCTCAGGAATGGACCTGTATGGCGTTCCGCAAGGAAGACGACGACTTGCGCGGTGCATTCAACGACGCGTTGACAGCGATGAAAGGTGATGGAACCATGAAGGCTCTTCAGGAAAAATGGTTCGGCCGTTCGTTCGTTGACTCTTTGGCAAGCGAACCGCCCACCTGGTAACGCTTGACAGGAATCCACGCAGGCGGGTGTGCGCGTCATTGTGCATGTGCTTATGATGTGAAGGCCCACACCTGCGGAGCGCCCCTGCCTCATGGATTTCGGTTACATGATATACGCCCTGCCGCGGCTCCTGCCGGGGCTTTGGGTGACCATCGAGGTCAGCGCCATCTCCCTAGCGCTGGCCTTGATTATTGGCGTGACGCTGGGCGCATCGCGCTCGTTTATGACGATGCGCAATCCGCTTGCCTGGCCGCTTGACGGTTATGTCTGGCTGGTCCGGTGCACACCCATCATCGTGCAGATCTATGCTGCCTATCTGCTGCTGCCAAAAGCCGGCATCCGGCTTGACGCGTTCTGGGTTGGTGTCATCGCGCTCACCTTCAACTCGGTCGGCTATCAGATCGAGATTGCCCGTGCGGCGATCCAATCTGTTGGCAAGGGGCAGTTGGAGGCCTCGCTGTCGCTGGGTCTCAGTCAACGCCAGGCAGTCTGGCTCGTCATCATGCCTCAGGCACTGAAGCGCATGATCCCTGGCATCACCAATGAGATGTCCCATCTGGTCAAGGCATCATCAGTGTTGTCGGTCATCACAGTGCTGGAGCTTCACAAGGTTGCCAGCAACTTGCAGATTCAGAGCTTTAAGTTCCTGGAATTGCTGGCGCTGCAGGCGCTGCTCTATCTGCCTTTAATCCTCGGCATGAGCCGGCTGGCCAGTTACCTGGAGCACAATGTGTTTGCCTTCGAAGGCACCAGGCCACACACCGAAGAGGTTCGCTGATGACCGGCCTCAGTCTAGATGTCATGCTCGACATTCTGCCCAAGATGCTTCATGCAGCCTGGGTGACGATTGAGATTTGCGCCCTGACGATCGTCTTCAGCGTGGCCATGGGCTTCCTACTTGCCACCGTCAGATTGTTGGGTGGGCGAGTCTCTTCAACAGCTGTTCTGTGTTTTGTCGAATTTACACGCGGCGTGCCGCAGCTGGTACAGATTGCCTTGATCTATTTCGCCCTGCCGCGGCTTGGGCTCTTCCTCAACGAGTTCTGGACTGGCGTGACCGCTTTGACGTTCATCGGTGCCGGATATGCCGTCGAGATCATCAGAGGGGCGGTCCAGTCTCTCGACAACGGCCAGCGAGAAAATGCCGTCGCACTTGGCCTGAGCGAACGACAGGCGCTTTTCCTCGTTCTGTATCCGCAGGCAATCCGGCGGACCCTGCCGCCGCTGACCAACGAACTTGCCAATGTAGTCAAGGCATCGGCCCTGCTCTCCGTCATCTCGGTCAACGAACTCATGCATGTCTCACATGCCATCATCTTCGAGGAGTTCATCGTGTACGAAGTTCTTATCGAGCTGGCCGTGCTCTACGTGGTGATTATTGGATGCCTCGTGGCGTTATCGCGTTACCTTGAGGAAAGGGCGAAAGCATGAGACTGGGCCTGTTGTGGCCAGCCGACGGGCGGAACGACGCTGAGTTCTGGAGATGGCTGCCTCGAAATGTCGAACTGCTGATTGCCAGATATGACGTTGGTGGCACTCTCGACCTTGGCCAACTCCAATCCGACGCTGAAGCGGAAATTCTTAAATCTGCCGCAGGATTGCTCCGCCATGTTCAGCCTGACGCTGTCGGATTGGGAGATTGCGCCGGCAGCTTCATCGGTGGAAAAGGCATTGATCTCGACCAGGCAAAGGCTGTTTCAGATGTTCTGGGCTGTCCTGCCTTGACAATGAGCACGGCACTCATTGTGGCAGCAAATTCGCTTGCCATGAAGAATGTAGCTGTTTTGTCGCCCTACAGTGCCGACGTGACAGACAAACTAGTTGAGTTCTTAGACCAACACGGGATCGGCACCGCGTCCCGCCTGGCCCTCGATCTTGGCGACGAACAGACCATTGATGCGATGTCGGCTACGGACTGGATCACTCATGCATCGAACCTTACGCCCAGGGGCGACGGCTTGATTGTTGCTGGTGGCGGCATCAGCCTTTCCAACTGCATTCCTCAGTTGGAAACGGTCTTGCACAGTCCTGTCATCTGCGGGCCGGGCGCTTTGATGTGGGCGCTGCTTCAGCGCCTCGGCGTGACCGCTGTGATACCTAATCGTGGCCGGCTATTCGCAAACTCACCAGTTGACGACCCGCTGGCAGTGATTGACAGGCACCTGTCACGCGCCACCAAGACTTATGCTGTAAGTGACCGGCCGCCGATATTCAGTTCCGCTAACGGCAGTTGGGTTACCACAACAGAAGGTCGGCGACTCCTGGACTTTGCCTGTGGCTCAGGCACAACGAGCCTTGGCCACAATCATCCACGCATCACTGCAGCTGTGCAGTCGGTGCTTGAGTGCGGCCTGAGCCACGTTGGACCCCATTTTCTAGCGGAGCAGCAAGTCGCGCTGCTTAATCGGCTGACAGAAATCATGCCTGAGCACCTGGGGCGTTTCCAGCCTGCAACCAACGGATCAGAAGCGACCGAAATTGCCCTCAAGGCGGCCATGCACTTCACTGGTGCGCGTAAGTTCCTCGCCTTTGACGGCAGCTATCACGGCCGTGGTTTCGGCGCACTGGCCGTATCGTCAAGGCGTGCAAGAGGTGGCAATGCAGCTCTCGCACCATTTGCACCCGATGCAGTCTTTCTGCCCTTTGGTGCCGATGCCACCGGCATCTCAGAGACGTTGGAGCGCGACGGGCCATTTGCAGGCATCATCGTGGAGCCGCTGCAGGCCACGCAAGGAATGATCGTTCCGCCATCGGACTTTCTTCGATCGTTGCGTGAGGCCGCGAGGACAAGTGGCACTCCACTCATCTTCGATGAAGTGTTCACCGGTTTTGCCCGTACTGGATCAATGTTCTACTTCGAGCAAGCAGGCGTGGTGCCCGACCTGCTCATTCTCGCGAAGGCGTTTGGTGGTGGTTTTCCAGCCGCTCTCGTTTGTGGTTGCGAAGACATCATGACGAACTGGTCTCCTGGTACCCAGTCCTCGACGTTCCAGTTGCATCCGCTGGCAGCCGCCGCCTCTCTAGCGATGATCGACACTATTCTGGGAGACGATCTTTGCACGGCGGCGCGCATGATCGGCAGGCATCTGCAAAAACAGACCGGCAAGTTGCGCCGATACGACTGCGTTCACGACATTCGCGGCCTTGGAGCTATGTTCGGCGTTGAAATCGTGGACGCGAAAGATGCCCCGGACCAAACGCTGACCAAGCGGATCAGGCGCGAGGCACTTGAGAACGGCAATCTCATCACGTGGGAATGCGGAAGCGCTGGCCACGTCATCGGACTGGTTCCACCACTTACCGTCCACGAAACGGAAATTGCGACAGCGGTGGATGCACTCGATGCGGCAATCCAAGCGATTTCAACCTGATGGATTACTTTGTTGGATCAGTTCGAGGACCTGGCGCAGGCCGCGATCAAGTTGGACAGCGCTGATGACGAGCGGTGGCACCAGCATCAGGCATTCTCCATGAATGCCGCCACCGTAAAGCAGCAACCCGGCTGATAATCCGGCCCTCTGCACTTCGGTTGATCTATCCGCATCAGGTGCACCGGTTGCCTTCTTGAACGAGACAGCAATCTGCGCGCCGCACACCCGGCATTCAGCTATCCCAGGCGCGCCTTTCAGTTGTTCTGCAAATGCCCGGAATCGGGGTTCGATCGCACGTTCGACATGTCCCAACAGATCGTCAGCCCTGATTGTCTCAATCACCGCGGAGGCCATGGCGCACGAAATTGGGTTGCCCTGAAATGTGCTGGTGTGCATGCCCGGTGGCCAAGCCTGCAGGATTTCTGCCGGGCCGGCGACACCGGCAAGTGGCAGTGAACCTGACATCGCCTTGCCCATCGTTACTAGGTCCGGCCTAACATCGTCGCGATTGAAGCCGAACCAGGTTCCACAGCGCCCAAAGCCGTTCCAGATTTCATCGACGATCAACAGGACATCGTTTTCTGTGCACAAGTTGCGCACCTGTTTGAGAAAACCGACCGGAGGAATACGCACGCCGCTTACGCCTTGAACGGCCTCGACAATCATGGCTGCCGGCTTGAGTTCCTGAAGGGTCTGCTCGAGTCTTACTAACGGGCCTTCGGTCTCGCTGGCCGGATACGGTACAAAGCGCACTCTATCGTCCAAGACCGAGAACGGTTCTCTAATGCGCTTATTGTCGGTGACGGAAAGCGCTCCCAATGTGCGTCCGTGGTATCCACCCTCAAAGGCGATGAGACCATGTCTGCCGGTGGCGAACTGTGCAGCCTTGATGGCCGCCTCTACAGCTTCAGCGCCGGAATTGACAAGCTGGAAGCAGTTGAGGCCCGTCGGCAGGACACTCGTGAGGTCTTCATAAAGCTTGGCGCGAAAACTCGATGGCAGCCGGGTCCCGGTATGGAATACACCGCCGGTAGCCGAGCGTTCCAAAGCATCCCTGTGTGCCGGATGTCCATATCCAAGTACATTGGTGCTCGATCCGGCCACGAAGTCGAGAAAACGATCGCCGCTATGTGTGATCAGTTCCGCCCCCTCGCCACTGACAAAGACCGGCGGTCGATCGGTCAGGCGAAAGGTGTTGGCGGCACTGCTTTCGTGCTCCAGGGTGAGCCCCAATATGCTGTCGCTGTCGTTCATCACGGCACTGTCCGCAAGGGGATCAGGCTTGAGTCGTTCCAGGTCGCGAGCCACTTGCTGCCAGGCTCCAAACGAATGTCAGTGTTGCCACGCCTGTCAACCTCGACTGCGAGTTCAATGCCCGCTTCTGTCCTGGCTGCCACCCTCACCACGTCGCCGGCGAATGAAGCATCGGCGATCAATATCGAGGCCGAGTTGGAACGCACCTTCCCCGCAGGTTCGAGGCCGATGTTGCTTGGCCGCAGCGCCAGCTTGACCGCATCGCCAACACTCGCCTCCTCGGCGCGGAACCGCAGTGGCGGCAAACCCTCGCAATCGGCCTCAGCCTTACCGGCAGATACCTTTGAAATTGTCGCGGTCAAGATGTTCGGCACACCCATGAACTGCGCGACGAACTCTGTTTCCGGCCGGTCATAAAGGTCACCCGGCGTTGCAATCTGCTCGACACGGCCACTACGCATCACTGCAATTCGATCAGACATCGTCAACGCTTCCTCCTGATCATGGGTGACATAAATGAACGTGAGGCCGACTTCGGAATGAATTCGCTTGAGTTCACCTTGCAGCTGGCGGCGAAGGTTGGCATCGAGCGCGCCGAGCGGTTCATCAAGCAGTAGAACACCGGGGTTGATGATCAGCGAGCGCGCCAACGCGACCCTCTGACGCTGACCTCCTGACAGCTCGTGCGGATATCGCGAATGAAAGTCCGGCAGGTCGATACGTTGCAGCCATTCACCAGCAAGCTGATTGCGGTTGCCCTTGTCCATGCCGCGCATCTTCAGACCATAAGCAATATTGTCGGCGAGTGTCTTATGGGGGAACAGCGCATAGTCCTGAAACATGATGGACGTATCGCGTCGGTTCGGCGGCATCAGGGTGACGTCTTCCTCACCAACAAAGATCCGCCCTGACGTGACACCTTCCAGCCCGGCGATCATGCGCAGTAGTGTGGTCTTGCCGCATCCCGATGGTCCAAGCAGGGTCAGGAACTCGCCGGCCGGCACCGTCAGGTCGAGCGGATGGACGGCAACGACGTCTCCAAAACGCTTGCTCACGCCTGCGAGCTTGACTTGCTTGGCTTCAGCAGACAAGGGCATGCTCCGTGCAAAGTCTTGCGGGGCTGGTCATGCGCTGGCTAATGTCCTTCCTTGATGTGCATGGAGGAATCATTTGACTACTGACATGAGCGGCCTGCCCCAAACCATCTCCTATCATATTTTGCAAAAGCTTCGCTGGCGCATCATTACCGGGGATCTCAAGCCGGGTCAGCCACTGCGCGAGCAGGAGCTTGAGGCTGAATACGGTTCGAGCCGGGGACCAATTCGTGAAAGCCAGCGCCTGCTGCTTCAAACCGGTCTGGTTGAACACCAGCCGCGGCGTGGCTTTCGGGTCAGGAGCTATACACCAGATGACATCCGCAACATCTATGATCTCAGGGCGCTTCTCGAAGGTCGCACGATCGAAAACCTTGCCGGCCGAGATCTGGGCATTCTGGTAGAGTTGCTCGAAGGCCGCTGCAAGGTCATGGAAGGCTGCTACAAGGCCCGCGACCTTGAGGCGTACTTTCACGAGAACAGCGCTTTCCACCAGTGCATCATCGACTTTACCGAGAACCGGCCCATCGCTCAGGTGCTGCTCTACGTGAACGAGATTTCGCTGCCAGTCAGATACCGGCTTTTGAAGACTGCTTTCCCTAGCCGCCGTTCTCTGGACTACCATGAGCAGATCACCAGCCACATCAAGGCAGGTGACCTGCCTAAAGCGAAATCGTTGACCGAGGCACACATCCTGGAAAATCTCGACCGGGCCATTGAGACGTTTCAATCCGATTGCCTTGAAGCCAACTAGGCGAGAGCGATCAGGCCGACTTCAACTATAGCGTCCTCGCCGATGTCGGAGACTTCGACCAGATTGCGGGCCGGCGGCGCATTACCAAACACCTCCGCAAAGACCTTGTTGACTGCCGGTTTCTGGTCGAGATCGGTCATGTAAACCATCGTCAGCATGACTTTTTCCGGCCCCGAACCGGCCTCGGCGAGAATGCTCATGCAATGCTCTAGGGACTTTCGGCACTGTTCCTCTGCGCCCTCGACAATCTTGCCCGTTTCGAGATCGCGTGGCATCTGCCCGCCAACGAAGACCAGGCCACCACCCTTGGTGCCCTGCGAGACCGGAGACGTAGATGGCGGCGAGTTCGGA
This sequence comes from Pseudomonadota bacterium, assembly GCA_016522385.1. Classification (GTDB taxonomy): domain Bacteria; phylum Pseudomonadota; class Alphaproteobacteria; order Rhizobiales; family Aestuariivirgaceae; genus JABDJG01. Next base: position 1,818 of record JAEKFU010000478.1, on the reverse strand, counting down.
TCGTTGATGACTTCTTTCATTGGCTCAGCCTCCACGTCTCATGTTGACAGTCGATAGGAACTCCCGCAGCCCCCAAGGTCCACCCTCGCGGCCAACACCGGCCTTGCCAAAGCCGCCGGTCGGCGCATCGGGTCCCTGGATCGCGGTCGTGTTGACACCGATGCTGCCGAACCTCAGATGCTTCAGTCTCGGCCACAAGCTTTCGGCATCGGCGGTATAGAAATAGGCAACGAGCGCATGCGTCTCTGTGTCAAGGAGAGCGAGCAAGTCATCAAGATCATCAAACGGCCGCAGCGACAAAAGCGGTCCAAATGTTTCGATGTCATCGAACAGGCTTGCCCTTTCGGTCTCGATCAAGCTGAACGGAAACAGGATCGGCTCGCCCTCAGCAGCAGCACAAGCACTGCCGGCAACAAGCCGCTCACCGTTTCGCTGGGCTTCACTGCTCCAGACTTCAAGCTGTTGAGCGGCCCTTAGTGTCCGCAATGGACCGAGATCGACATCTGCAGTGGACGGACCGAATGTCGTCGCTTCCACCCGCTCAACCAGAAGGTCGCGGAACCGGCCATAGATTGAGTTGTCGACAAAGACCCGGTTGACCGACGAACAGGCTTGTCCGGCCGCCTTCAGCTTGCGGATCACCAGATCGTCGATTGCCCGGTCGAGATCCGCATCCGCCAGCACAACAAATGGCGCATTGCCGCCAAGTTCGAGGATCGCTCGCTTGTCATTTATGGCAGCGGCCGCGGCGACCTTGGCGCCGATTGATGTCGAGCCGGTGAAGCTGACGATACCGACGCGAGGATCAGCGATCAGCTCCTCGGCGCTGGCCGGGTCGTCGAGGCAGGCAAATCGAACAAATGCATGCGCATCGATCTTGGCGAAAGCGTCGCGCATGGCCTGGGCACACAGCATGCCCAGCGACGCAGGCTTCACAAGTGCCGGCGCTCCCGCTGCAATGGCCGGAGCGATCTTGCGCGTAATGCCTGCCAGTGGATCGTTGAACGGCGCGATCAAGAAGGCAATGCCGGGTGCTACTTCGCGCACCAGCCGTCCAGCCGAATTAGGCGCCTCGAACGGATAGGTTTCAGCGAGATCTCGGCAGTAGCGGATAAACGAGACGGCGTAATCGAACTCGCCACTCGCCTCATCCGGTTTCTTACCAACCTCTTCGACCGTCAGACGCTCCAGCTCGCTGCGGTTCGCATTCATCGCAGCAATGAGTTGGTCGAGCAATTCTATGCGAAGCTCAACGTTCCCTTCGAGATCCCTCCGCGCCTTGTCGAGTGTTTGAAGATGTATCTCGGTCGCCGACGCATCATCCGCCGTCCAGCGCGCGATGTGGTGGCCGGTGTTTGGTGAAATGACATTCGTGCGGTCCATCGATCCTTACCTAGGCCGCCACGGCGATGTCGGCCAGACAGTCGAGCATCGCACGCAGTTCTTCCAGCGGCTTGCCGAAACAGAACCTGACATGATCACCGTAAGACGGGCCAAAAATGTCGCCAGCCAGCAAATAGACGTCACGTTCCGCTGCCAGGGCGCTGAAACGGGCAACGTCGGGCAGCTTCGGGAACAAATAGAATGTGCCGACAGCTGGCACATACTGCCAGCGCATTGCGTCGGCGAACTCACGCGCTAGCTGAGCTTGCTCGGTTGTCGAGGCATCGTCCGGGGCCCAGCAAGCGATCTGCCGACCGGTATTTGGAGAAATGACATTCGTGCGGTCCATCGGCTGTCACCTAGGCCGCCACGGCGATGTCGGCCAGACAGTCGAGCATTGCACGCAGTTCTTCCAGCGGCTTGCCGAAACAGAAC
>JAEKFU010000466.1 GCA_016522385.1 Pseudomonadota bacterium | reverse complement strand
GGGTGGAATAGAGACTGCCCAAAGCCGATTGCCCAGCTGGACCTAGTTGCAGAACTCTCACCGCTCTCGTTGCATGTCCGGGATGGGTCAACTTGAGACGTTTCAGCCCACATCCTGATGAGTCCGTTCTCGACCCCTAAACAGACGAAATCGACGTCAAAGCTGACATCGAAATTCGAATGTCGGTTATCGGGTGGACAACGGACCTAACTGATCAGCACGCCATTGGCCCGGGATGTGCCAAACTCGGACATTCGACACTTTAGACAGACATGGCCGTTGCGCGACCTAACTTACAATGTCACAAGTCGTGGCGAGTTGTTGCAGTAACTTGGCAAGACGAACTACAAGATGGTCCCTACGACTGCCGAAGTGCCTCTCATTCCGCGAAAGCTGATTTTTAGCAATCCAAACCGTCTCGACCCAAGGCTATCGCCGGATGGCCAGAGCCTGGCGTGGCGCGCGCTGGTCGATGGTGTTCTCAACATCTGGGTAGCGCCGAGCGATGCACCACAGGACGCAAGGCCGATCAGCTGGCGGACGGGACGACCGATTGTCCATCACAACTGGAGCGCGGATAGTCGATATGTGGTGTTCTCTCAAGACGAGACGGGAGACGAGAACTATCATCTCTATGCTGCCGATTCCGTAACCGGCGAGGTGCGTGACTTGACACCGATTCCCGGTGTTGCCGCGCGGTGGCTGCTGCGATCACCGGATCTGCCTGGTGAGCTGCTTATCCGGCTCAATGACCGCGATGCGCGATGGCACGATGTTTGGCGACTCGACCTGGAATCGGGAGAGAGAACGCTGCTTTACGAGAACAACGATCAGCTCGGATCAATTGTGTGCGATTGGCAGGGCAATCTCCGTTTCGCCCGACGCAACAACCCGGATAAAGGCGGCGATGAGCTGCTGCGTTTTTCGCGCGATACGCTTGAGCCCTGGCAGTTCATTCCTTTCGACGACACACTTACAACATGGACTATAGCGTTCAACCGGACCGGCACGCATCTCATGATGCTGTCCTCGATCGGGCGCGATACATCGGCATTGCTACGTGTCGATGCGTACACCGGCGAGGAGACGGTCCTCGGTGCGCACGCGACGGCTGATGTCACCCGTTGCCGTCTCGACGGGCAAACTTTTGAGCCAACAGCGTTTGCTGCGAATCCGGGACGTCTCACCTGGATGGTGCTTGATCCCGGGGTCGGAAAGACATTCGATCAAATTCGCGCCCACGCGCCAAACGCCGATTTTACAATCAACAGCGCCTCCAACGACGACAGCAAGTGGGTCGCGATGACATGGTCGGCCGAACAGCCGGCCGTCTACCACCTGATTGACCGCACATCGGACACAATCTCCGAGCTTTTCGACACTCGCCCCGAGCTCAAACCGTATTGTTTGTCGGCCATGCAGACCATTACCGTCAAATCGCGCGACGACCTTAATCTTGTTTCCTACCTGACGCTGCCGCCCAATGTCACGGGCAACCGGCCGGCTGAGCCGCTGCCTATGGTGCTGGAAGTGCACGGCGGTCCATGGGGCCGCAACATCTACGGTTACCATCGGGCGCACCAATGGTACGCCAATCGCGGCTACGCTGCGCTGTCGGTCAACTACCGAGCATCGACAGGATTCGGCAAAGCCTTCGTCAAGGCCGGCGACCGAGAGCACGCCGGCAAGATGCACGATGATCTCATTGATGCTGTCGAGTGGGCCGTGTGCGAAGGCATTGCACGTCGCGACAAGGTGGCGATTGTCGGCTGGTCCTACGGCGGCTACGCTGCGTTCGTCGGCGCCACGTTCACGCCCGATGTGTTTTGTTGTGCCGTGCCGATCGTCGGAATTTCAGACCTTGTCACTATGCTGGAGACGATCCCGCCATATTGGACGCCAATGCGAGAACAGTTAAACCGGCGCTACGCTGACGTGACGAAGGAAGACGGTCGGGCGTATCTTCGCTCGCGGTCGCCAATTCACAAGGTTGACAATATCACGAAGCCAATGCTCATCGGCCATGGCGCGAACGACGTGCGCTGCACCATTGCCCAGAGTGACATGATCGTCTCGGCGATGCAGGACAAGGGCATCCCGGTCACCTATGTGGTGTTCCCCGATGAGGGCCATGGCTTTGTCAAGTCAGAAAACAACATCGCCTTTCATGCAATCGTCGAAGCGTTCCTCGCCCGCCACCTCGGTGGCCGTGCCGAGCCGGTGGGCGATGATTTTAAGGGGTCTTCTCACGAAGTAAGAGCTGGGCAGGACATTCTGGAAGACTCTGCTGACGCGTGGGTTGATAGCAGCACACAATGAGAGTGTCATTTCATCCTGCGCGTATCTTGTGATGCCGGGTTTGGGTCAACATGAGACGTTTCAGCCCATTTCCGGAAGAGTCCGTTATCGGGTGAACAACGGACTCAATTGAAGTGGGGCCTGTACTTCCGCGTGGTGCCACAGGGAGGCATCGTTGGGGCACTCGCGTCAAAGCTGGAATGTCCTGCTGAAGCCGCCGATCTTTTCAGCCAGGTACTGTGCGAAGTCGTAGTTGGGTCTTTCCAGATGTGACAGGTGTCCGGGCTTGGCCAGGCCGGCGCAGGCGCCGCGGTAGACCTTTTCGGTGCACCCGCGGTCCTCGACGTTCACTTCGTCGAGCAGTTCCTTGACCTGAGCAAAATGGGTCTCCGCTTCGGTTGTGTTGGCGAAGTCCGGCGATAGGCCGCCACCGAAGGTGATGTGCACTTGGCGAACGCCGCGCGGGTGTAGCGACAGATACCAGAAGTAACCGGGTGTCAGCGTGATCAACAGGCTGGGGTAAATTGACAAGAGAAAGGTCGTGCGGCGGCGATCACCCTTCATGCGCGTGTTGTCGGGATGAGCATGGGCTATAGGCAGGCCATCGTCCTTGAGGATGGTGTGATAGTTGAACGTCGCATGGCCCGGGGGGCAGATCATCTCTTCGAGCTTGGAAAGGCCACCAATAGTACCGGCATGGCAGACCGGCAGGTGATAGCTTTCCATGAAATTCTCAGCCAGGATTTTCCAGTTGGTGTCCCAGATATGGGTTTCATGGAAAGCCTCGACATAATCCTTCATGTCGTAGTCTTCTATCAGTCTGTGGACATCTGCCAATCGTTCACAGGCCGGAGGGATGCGCTCGTTGAGCGTGACCATGATCCATCCGAGCCACTCCTCACAGCGGATCTGGGGCAGCCTGTAGCTGTCCTTGCAGAAACCTTCATTGAGAGTCATCGCTGGCGCACCACGCAATGTGCCGTCGAGACTGTAGGTCCAGGCGTGATAGGGGCAGACGATCGTTCGCTTGTTGCCGGTGCCCTCCAGCAAGGTCGACATGCGATGGAGGCAGACATTGGACATGGCGCGCAACTGGCCGTCGCGATCGCGCATGACGAAGATCGGCTGTCCGGCCAACTCATAGGTGAGGTAGTCGCCAGGATTGGCAAGCTTGCTGGCGCGACCGAGACAGATCCATTCCTTGGCGAAGATTTCACTCACCTCGCGCTGCAGGAACTCTTCGCTCGTGTAGACGCTCGGCGGCATGGCGGATGCGTGATTGAAAGGTGCACTGACACTGTCGAGCAGTTCCTTGATCGGTTGAATGTAGGTCATTGGCATGCGCCTGCGCTGCGAAGGATCGGCGTTCGGGAGCACTCTACCTGAGCCTTGAAAGATATAAAAACTTCTTTATCCTATCATTAAAATAGGTTGTTTATGCTCAGTGTCACACTTAAGCAGCTGGCATACTTTCAGGCAGTCGCCACGCATGGCGGAATTGCTCAGGCCGCCCGTGAATTGAATATCGCTCAACCCTCCGTCGCGCAGGCGATGAACAAGCTGGAAGACGTGACCGGGCTCATCCTGTTCGAACGACATCATGCGCGCGGCGTGACACTGACCACGCACGGCCGGGAATTTCTCGCCGCTGCCCGGGAGCTGACCGAGCATGCAGAACAAGTCAGCCGCGATGCCGCAGCGCTGGCAGCGAATGCTGCTGGTGAAATCCGGCTGGGCTGCTTTTCAACGCTGGCCGCGTTCTTCCTGCCGGGATTGATTACGGTCTTCACGGCGCAGCGGCCGGGCGTGCGAGTGATGGCGTCAGAACTGCCCCTGGCCGAGTTGCCGGCAAAGGTGGGAGACAGCAGCCTCGATCTTGCGATCACCTATGACAGTGGCGCTGATCTTGAAGCGTTGATGGTTGAGCCGCTCGCAACACTTGAGCCGAGGGTTCTTGTGTCGAGCACGCATCGGATGGCCGGGCAGACATCGGTCAACCTGCAGGAACTGGCCAGCGAGCCCTATGTCATGTTCGATGCACCGGGAAGCCGGGAATATTACAGAAGGCTGTTGGACAACGCCGGTCTGTCACCGTCGTTCACTTACGCTTCCCAGACGATTGAAGGTGTGCGCAGTGCCGTGGCTGGCGGCTTTGGCTATTCAATCGTTGGACTGCGCCCTGCGAGCGACAGTTCCTATGAAGGCAATCGGGTGGTCGCACTCTCAATTGAGAATGCTATCGAGCCACTACGGGTTGTCGCCATGGCCCGACCGTCCACCAGAACCGGCTTGCTCATCTCCAGCTTCATGGAACTTGCGACCAGCTATGTTCCAGCCGCTCTGCGGGGCCCCGCGTAAGAACGCCAGCATGCATCGGGTGTATCGGTTCAATCTCGTTGATTTTGAAATTCTAATTCAAAAGATCGAAAATTAATAATTTTCAAAATCA
>JAEKFU010000435.1 GCA_016522385.1 Pseudomonadota bacterium | reverse complement strand
GACCGGTGCCTCACCGGTCAACATGGCGCTTGTCGAAGGCACTCCATTTACATCGCCAAAGCGCAGCTCGGTACCGATTTCGGCAAGTGGCGGGAAGTTAGGTGAGTCAAACGCATCGAGCTCGGTTGCATTGATTTTGGTGGTCCTGTTGCCTCTCAGAATGTGACGCCCGAAGCAGACACAGACCTCTTGCAAGCGGCCTATTTGGATGGCCTGGGCTGCACCAATGAGGTTGGCCTGGGCATCGTTACGGACTTCACAGAGCGGGATCTGTGAGCCGGTGAGGATAACGGGCTTGCCTAGTCCTGCCAGCAAAAAGGACAGCGCCGAAGCGGTATAGGCCAGTGTGTCGGTACCGTGGATCACCACGAAGCCGTCAAATTGACCCGCTGCAAGCCTGATTTGTTCGGCCAAGTGATACCAATGCCGCGGCGTTGCATTTGCGCTATCCAGCAACCGGTCATATTCGCTTAGCTCATAGACCGGCATGTCCTCTCCTGCCAGTTCTGGCATGCGTTGGCCGATCAAGTCGGCGAGATCTTTCGCGGGGACGTAGCCTTGCGCGGACGAGCGCATTCCAAGCGTGCCGCCGGTGTAGATGATCGAAACAGACTTGCGTGTCATTTGTGCCCAACATTGGCTTGCTGCAGCAACAGTCAGCAGGGCAGAAGAAGCGGTCCAGTTGGACAACTTCGGTTGTTTCTCAAGTTGTCGAACACCCTATCGTGATCGGCGAGCCGAGCGCGGCCTTAATGTCACAAGCGAAAAGGCAAGGCGGCAAAGAACCAACCCATCGGCCCGGTGTCGACTAGTCATCTTTGCTCTTGGCCGCCTTTTTCGCAGTCTTTTTCTTGGCGGGGGCCTTCTTAGCTGCAGATTTTTTCGCAGTAGCCTTTTTGGCGGGCCTGGCTTTCTTGGCCGCCTTGTCTTCGCCGGCGTCATGATCGTGATCATGGTCCTCATGCTCGAGCATATGCACCAGCTCGTCACGGGTCACGGTCTTTTCGCCAATTGAGGCCTTCTCGGCGATGTGGTCGACGACCTTCTGCTCAAAAATCGGACCGCGCAATTCCACCATGGCGTTGGGGTTGTTGCGGTAGAAATCGTAGACCTGCTTTTCCTGCCCCTGGAACTGGCGGGCACGCTCAATGAGGGCACGTTCGAGCTCCTCGTCCGTCACAGTGACTTCGGCCTGCTCGCCAATGGTGCCAAGCACAAGGCCTAGACGTACGCGGCGCTCAGCAATAGATTTGTACTCTTCACGCGCTTCGTCTTCAGTGGTGTCTTCGTCTTCGAAGCTGCGCTTTTCCTTTTCCATCTCGGCGGTGAGCGCCGCCCAGATCTGGTTAAACTCGGCATCAACCAGTTTGGCCGGCAGTTCGAAGCTGTAAGCTTTGTCGAGCGCATCGAGCATGTCGCGCTTCAATTTGAGCTTTGACATCTCGCCGAACTCTTCCGAGATGCGCTGGGTTACGCCTTCGCGCAATTTTTCGAGATTTTCCAGGCCCAGTTTCTGGGCGAATTCGTCGTCGATGGTAGCTTCCTTTGGCTCTTCGACGGCCGAAACATTGACGTCGAACACAGCGGGTTTGCCGGCCAGTGTGTCAACGCTGTAGTCGTCCGGGAAGCTAACCTTTACGGTCCGTTCGTCACCAGCCTTGACGCCAACCAGTTGTTCTTCAAATCCGGGTATAAAACTATTGCTGCCCAGTTCGAGTGGTACATCTTCCGCTTTACCGCCTTCAAATTCTTCACCGTTGACCCGACCTACGAAGGAGATCGTCACGCGATCACCGTCTTCGGACTTGGCACCGTCGGCACGCGCTTGGAAATCCTTGTATTGCGTGGCGATGCTTTCCAGCGCAGTGTCGATGTGCTCGTCTTCGACATTGACGACATGGCGCTCGACCTGGAGGTCCGAGAACTCCTGAATGTCGATCGGAGGCACGACCTCAAAGCTCATGGTGTAGGACAGGTCCGCCTTGCCGTCGATGATCGAACCGATCTCGTCTTCGTCCTCGGTCATGCCGATTTCAGGCTGATAGGCTGGTTTGACCTCCTTTTCGGCCAAGGCTTGCTGACTGGTATCTTCGACCGTCTTCTGGACAACTTCGGCCATCACTGATTTGCCGTAGAGTTTGCGCAGATGGGTAATAGGCACCTTGCCCCTTCGAAATCCGCGGATATTAGCCGACGCACCGAGCTCGGTCAGGCGGGCCATCATCTGCTGTTCCAGCTGCGCGGCTGTAACTACCACCTTAAATTCGCGTTTCAGCCCTTCATTGAGGGTTTCGGTAACTTGCATCAGCCTTGGTTCCTCTGCGGGTCATGATGCCGCGGCGCGGTCTTGCCCAATCTATCCTACAAACTCTATGGCGGCGGCTGGGCGACAGCGGATCAGGCATGACGTCCACTGGTGCGGGCGGAGGGACTTGAACCCCCACGGCTTTCGCCACAAGAACCTAAATCTTGCGTGTCTACCAGTTCCACCACGCCCGCGACCTGAAGTGACCCGGGCCGCGCAATCGCGCGCTTCTATAGCAAAGCCACTGGCGCGATGCCAGATGCAAAAGAGCTTTATTTGACAATGCGCGCGATTGCGGCGGGCAACAGTTCAACAAGGTCTTCGGCTGTCAGCGGGCCGCTATGACGCGCTGCTGCCGCGCCATGCAACCACACAGCGGCGGCGGCTGCCTCAAATGGCGGAATTCCGCGCGCCAGACTGGCCAGAACGACTCCGGTTAGCACATCTCCGGCGCCCGCCGTCGCCAGGCTTGAGGGCGCGTTTTCGTTGATGAGAATGCGGCCGTCAGGTGCTGCGATCACCGTATCAGCCCCCTTGAGCACCACGACACCGCCGCTACGTTCAGCGGCAGCTAGGGTGCGCTCACATTTTGATTCCGCTGATCCGTGCATATCTTTGAAAAGGCGCTTGAATTCGCCCTCGTGCGGTGTCAGGACAACTGGCCTTCCCGACGCTTCAGCGATGGCGGAAAAAAGTGCTGGCGGGTCCTGTTCAAAGCTCGTCAGGGCATCGGCATCCAGCACCACGCCGGCAGTGGACGCCAGCACGACTCGCACTTTGGCACGGGTAGCGCTGGAAACCCCGCAGCCGGGCCCAATCGCGACTGCGTTCATGCGCCTGTCCTGGAGAACACGACCAAGGTCGCCGGCTCCGTCTGCCTCGGCCAACATTACTGCGGTGAGGTGGGCTGAATTGTCCTGCAGTGCGTCGGTTGGCGATGCCACCGTGACCAGACCGGCACCACTGCGCAATGCCGCCATTGCCGCGAGCCGTGCAGCGCCGGTCCTGTGAGCATTTCCGGAAACCACTAGCGCATGGCCCTTGGTGTATTTGTGCGCCTCCGGTGCTGCGATTGAGAAAAACCGCCGCCAAAGCACCGGTGCGTTGGCACAAATGGACCCTGCTTCTGCCGATAGAGCACTCGTAGCGATACCGATGTCAGCACAGGTCGTTTCACCGCAATAGCTGCGGCCGGGCAGCAACAAATGACCGGGTTTACGTCGAAAGAAGGTGACAGTAAGGCTTGCCTCGACAGCCTTACCGCGCAAATGACCGGTCCTGCCATCAATGCCGCTGGGGATGTCGACCGCGATAACGGGCCTACCCGAGGCGTTCACTGCCTCGACGACCCTGGCAAGCCTGCCGTCAATATCTCGGCCCAGGCCAGTACCAAACAAGGCATCGACTATCAGCCGCGCGCCGTCCAGCACGCCCGGCACGATAGGCTCAACCGGTTTGCCCCAGGTCTTGGCGGCTAGGGCCGCATCGCCCTTTAGTTTTGCCAATTTTCCGACGAGCGCCAGCCGCACCGGCCAGCCCTCCTCGTGCAACAGCCGCGCCACGACGAACCCGTCGCCGCCATTGTTGCCCGGCCCGCACAGGACCACAGCGGGACGTTTGGACCAACGCAGGACGATCTGCTGGAGAATTGCCCTGCCGGCATTTTCCATGAGCTCTATACCCGGCGTACCCGAGGCGATCGTCGCCGCATCGGCGGCGGACATCTGCGCCGGGGTCAGAAGCTCAAGGCGGCTCGATGTAGGTGTGAATCTCTGCATGCTCGCCATCGACTCCAGATGACACTATGGCCAAGACACCTGTCAACTCAGCGGTCCTGTTATTGACCCATGTCAAAACACGCCTGCCTGCGTGAGCCTATGCTGTCATTGTCTGGAAGGGTCTGGCACCGGCCCATCATCCGCCACTACCTTCTGCCGAGCACAGCTTGCGGTTCGATGGGTTGGTGCCCTCCATTTGCAGACGTCACCAATGCAACAATTTCCGTGGTTCGTGAAATGGCAACATCCTCCTCTAACCTCTGCAGATGCCCGGAGATTGGTCAATTCGTGCGGATCGACCAAAGCGAGGGCGAATGCCGGTCGCAACATGGCTGCGAGCAGGTCTGCTGCCCGCTTGCCAATGACTTTGCACCTGACAAGTTCGATTTCTTACTTGCGGTAGTCGGTTCAGACTTTGCATCGCGCCGCTGACGACGCGGATCCTGGATGCCGCTGAATCCCTGTTCGGTATGCAGGCCTAAGTATTAGGCAACCGCGGGTGGTCAAGCGGTAAATCCTTCGGTGGCTGCGGCCGGCCGGCCGGGCATCAGTGCAAACTTGCAACAAACAGAATTGACCTCAACGGTACGGCCACTATGCTGCCGAGGGAGACGGTGTTGAGGAGAATGTCATGAAAACATTGCGGGCGATTGCCGAAGAAGCGGCGGGCGGAATTGATACTGTCCTGGATGGATCACTGAACCCGGAGCAAAAGCACAAGATCGAGGACATTGTCGAGAAAGCCGTCATCAAGGGGTTGTTGGAAGGACAGCATCGTGCCGTCGATGCCGCCTTGCGCTGCCCGGATGCCGACCAGGACCTGGCGCACAAAATTGCAAGTGAAATTCGCCGCAAGAACGACGCGCTAATCGCAAACCTTTCCTCGCTGCGCTAGCGGGTCGAGCAAGATGGCGTTATCGCTGATCGGGGCCGGATTTGGCCGCACCGGCACGGACTCTATGAAAATGGCCCTGGAGCAGCTTGGCCTCGGCCGGTGCCATCACATGCGTGAGGTCCTGGGCAATCCCAAGCAACAGGAGTATTGGCGCACAGCGGCTGAAGGCGGGTTGGTCGACTGGGATGAGATTTTTGAGGGATTCGGCTGCAGCGTAGATTGGCCTTCGGCTTTCTTCTGGCGAGAGTTGGCCGAGTATTACCCCGAGGCAAAGATCCTACTGACGGTGCGTAGCTCCGAGAGCTGGTACAACAGTTTTTCCAATACCATCCTGCAAGCACTGAAGTCGAAAGAAAGGACTTCGACACTTGGCCCCAAATTGATCGGTCAGCGCGTCTTTGGCGACCGGGCCGACGATCGCGAATATGCCATTGGCATCTTCGAGCAGAATACCGCGGACGTTCAAGCCGCGTTCGGACCGGACCGCCTGCTGACCTATCAAATCGGTGACGGCTGGGAACCGCTATGCCGCTTTCTCGGCAAGTCGGTGCCTGATACGTCATTCCCGCGCACCAATTCGACCGAGCAGTTTCATGAAACGTTTGGCAAATTGACCGGGCTTGGCAACAGACACTAATCCTTGCGCCTTGCAAAGAGCGGTGTCGATTGTGCAGCGAATCCTTCGCCCTGCGATATCATCGCCTTTGCCATCATTGTCATAAGGACCAGATCACGATGCTGTTTGGCACGATCAGGATCACGTGCTGGATCAAAACGGCTCGGCGACCGAAGCAGGCCAGCCAACATGGCGGTTTGTGACAGGCTCAGCGTGCTGACCGACTTGTCGTAGAATGCTGTAGCGGCCCTCTCGACGCCATACGCTTTGCGACCGAAATGGGCGTGCCTAATGTAAAGATCGAGGATCTGATGTCTGGAGAAATGATGCTCAAGTTTGAGCGCCATCAAGATTCGTAGGGCGGGCCAGTTCTGTGCCCCTGGTCCGCGAAGATCCGTTAGAACTATTTGCGATGCGTGATCCGAGATTGATTCTCGGCATCGCCAAGGCGGCTTGGCTGGTTGAACCAGAAACATTGACCGCAAACATCGCCATTTGCCGGAACCGATTTCCAGATAGTCGGGGTCCTGTGCCGCCAGCACCGCCGAATGAACTTGATTTGGAATGGTAGGGGTTTGATGCATCAAGTTGTTCTCTATCTCGCCCGCAACGAAGTAATGGACGCTTATCTCTGCCGCGGATGGCAATTGCTGCCAGATGCGGAATGTCTGGATGCTGAGGAAACCGGCAACTGCGACCATCACCAGCCCAAGCGTCACGATCGTCCAAATCGCGCAGCGCCGCACCGCCCGTACCAGTGTCGCCGGCCTCGTGTCCTCGAAATCTGCATGCCACGTCATGGCTGTTCTTGCTCGCACACCCGGCTTAACGGGCTAAGGCCGTGTCGATCATTGCCGTAATGTCTTCTCTGGCCTGCGCCGCGGCAACTCCCAGCACTGTCTTATCGTCGCTGTCGCTGACGGGCGATCGGCGCCGTCATAATGAGAAGAGGTTCAAAATAGTCGATCGTCAAACAGCAGCTGGGCTTGGTCCTTCCTGCGGATCGGATACGTTCTGATACGCACACCAAACCTAACACACTGCTCTTGAACTGCCTAATTCTTAGGCAGAATGATTAACCTTTTGGCAACAATTGCTCCGACTTTGATTCCAAGAAATTCGTTAAGTATCTGATCTATAGCTAAAAATTCTAATGCTTCAATTTGGCACGACACCTGCAATGCCCATCGCACATGCGCGCGCTAGCCAGATTGCAGGATCTGCCTTGATGGTTCGGCGCGCTGAGTGCTGTGATCGAGGTCTGCATGAAGAAAATCGAAGCGATAATCAAACCGTTCAAGCTTGACGAGGTGAAAGAGGCGTTGCAGGAAATCGGTCTGCAAGGCATCACTGTGACCGAAGCCAAGGGCTTCGGGCGCCAGAAGGGTCACACCGAACTCTACCGTGGCGCCGAATATGTCATCGATTTTCTGCCGAAAGTTAAAATCGAGATCGTGCTGGGCGATGACCTGCTCGACAAGGCTATCGAGGCCATCGAGAACGCAGCCCGCACCGGCCGCATCGGTGACGGAAAGATCTTTGTCAGCACCATCGAGAAAGCCATCCGCATCCGTACCGGTGAAACCGATACCGAAGCGCTTTGATATCCCTAACCCACGTCAAACAGGCAGACCGCTAGAAAAAGAGGACCACCATGGCAAAAACCAAAGATGCAAATTCCGTTCTGAAAATGATCAAGGACCAGGATATCCAGTATGTGGATTTCCGGTTCACCGATCCGAGAGGTAAGTTGCAACACGTCAGTTTCGCTGAACCGATCATTGATGAAGACACATTCGCAGATGGCGTGATGTTCGACGGGTCATCTATCGCCGGTTGGAAGGAGATCAACGAGTCCGACATGAACTTGATGCCCGATGTGGAAACTGCCCATATCGACCCGTTCTATGGGCAGTCGACACTCGCCGTGTTCTGCGACGTTCTGGAACCGGAGACTGGTGAAGCCTATGGCCGCGATCCTCGCATGACGGCAAAGAAGGCCGAGGCTTACGTTAAGCAGACCAAGACGGGTGACACGGTCTATGTCGGACCGGAAGCAGAGTTTTTCGTCTTCGACGACGTGCGTTTTGCTGCTGATCCCTACAACACGAGTGTTCAGTTGGATTCCGTCGAATTACCAACCAATGCCGATACCGAATACGAGATGGGCAATCTCGGCCACCGACCGCGCACTAAGGGCGGCTACTTCCCGGTCAATCCGGTAGATTCCGCCCAAGACCTGCGCTCGGAAATGCTGTCGGTGATGAAGGCCATGGGCGTGACGACCGAAAAGCATCACCATGAGGTTGGTGCTGCCCAGCATGAGTTGGGCATGAGGTTCCAGCCGCTCACCACCATGGCTGATCATATGCAGATCTACAAATATGCCGTGCACAATGTTGCCCATGCCTACGGCAAGTCGGCCACATTCATGCCCAAGCCGGTCTATGGCGACAATGGTACGGGCATGCATTGCCATTTCTCGATCTGGAACGACGGCAAACCGTTGTTCGCCGGCAGCCAGTATGCCGACCTTTCGGAGACCTGCTTGTATTTCATCGGCGGTGTGATCAAGCATGCCAAGGCGGTCAATGCACTGACCAATGCCTCGACCAACTCCTACAAGCGGCTGGTGCCGGGCTACGAGGCACCGGTGTTGCTGGCCTACTCGTCGCGCAACCGCTCAGCGTCTTGCCGCATTCCACACGCCACCAGCCCGAATGCCAAACGCGTCGAGGTGCGGTTCCCGGATCCGACGGCTAATCCTTATCTATGTTTTGCGGCCATCCTGATGGCCGGCATGGACGGCATCCTCAACAAGGTCCACCCGGGCGATCCAATGGACAAGAACCTGTATGATTTGCCACCGGCGGAACTAGAGGGCATCCCGACGGTTTGCGGTTCGCTGCGCGAGGCGGTGGAATGCCTGGATGCGGACCGAGAGTTCCTGACCAAGGGCGGCGTGTTCACCGATGATCAGATCGATGCCTATATCGAGCTGAAAATGGAAGAAGTCATTCGTTTTGAGCACACGCCTCACCCGGTTGAATTCGACATGTATTACTCAGTCTGAGCACTCCCTCGTAAGACTGAGGCCAAGGAGCCGGGGCATCAGTTTGCCCCGGCTCTTCTCTTGGAATGCACGCTTTGCAAATTCTAGCGGACGGCAAATGTCGGCTGGACGAACTCAATTGGTTCTTCGAACTCCAATTGTGGCAATGTGAAGATGGATCACCACGGCATCCAAATTTTCCGTTGCAACCGTTCAAATTTCTGATGGCGGAAACGAAACATCCAGCTGCTTGCAACCGGCGTACCCCCGGTCGTCAATCCAACCTGAGGAGTAGTACCCAATGACATTCCGCAAATTTGCGCTTTCCACTGTTGCAGGTATCGCAATGGCTTTCAGCACTGCTGCTGCAAATGCCGCCGATATCGTTGATACTGCCGTTGGTGCAGGTTCATTCAACACGCTGGTTGCAGCTGTGAAAGCCGCTGACCTCGTCGACACTTTGAAGGGCACCGGGCCGTTTACCGTGTTTGCACCTACGGATGATGCATTCGCCAAACTTCCGGCGGGCACGGTGGAAGATCTGCTGAAACCTGAGAACAAGGACAAACTCGTGCAGATCCTGACCTACCATGTCGTACCGGGCAAGGTGATGTCCGGGGATATCGCCGGCAAGATGATGTCGGCAAAGACAGTGCAAGGCAGCGAAGTGAAGATTGATGCATCGTCCGGCGTAAAGATCGACAACGCCACGGTGACACAAGCTGATATAGCTGCCGACAACGGCGTGATCCACGTCATCGATGCAGTGATCCTGCCCAAGAACTAGTCAGCGACAAGACGTGTTGCCACATCTGAGAGCGAAACTGGTGTGGCGATTTTCCAGCACTTCACCTGCAGGGCCAAGCCAAGCGGAAGATCCCGTTTTCGTCTGAGCGAAGAGGCGTTTTCCTCCGATTCTGGGCCCTGCAGACTCAAGTTCAGTCGACCGGCTTCAGCGTCGCCGCGCGGTTCCCCAGTAGTTGAATCCGGCAAAGCGCGGACTGCCTGGCAGGTACATGGTGTCAAGCGTGTCTATGGCGAATCCGCCCGCATCGATCATCGCGGGAATATCCCGGTTAAGGTTACAGCCGCCGGCCAACTTGCCCCACAGCGGATTAAGTCGATCCTGCCAGCGCCGGACCGATTCATCTGGAGCCTTGCCATGTTCGCAGAAGATGAGGCGGCCGCTCTGCTTGAGCACATTGCGCATGCCGCGCAAGGCCGAGATGGCATCGGGAATGGTGCACAGCGTGTAGGTGACGAGAACAGTGTCAACACTCTCGGCCTCAAGGGGAATGCTCTCGCCTTCCAAGGCGAGGTACTCGACTTCGAAAGGCAGGTCGGCAGACTGGCGTTTAGCAAAGCTCAGCATCTCTTCGGCCGGATCGAGGCCGATGATCCGTTCGATCTTGTCCGGATCGTAATAGGGCAAGTTGAGGCCGGAACCGATGCCGATTTCCAGCACGCAGCCTTCAGCCAGCGGCACGACCTTCTGGCGCTGCATGCGGACCGGTTTGAGGCTGCAGGACCAATTGAGTGCCCTCGGCAAGATGTATTTGTCGTAAAAACCCATTGTGAACCTAGGGTCTGTTGAGATTCAGGTTATGGTGCTGACGTGGCCCATTTGGTTTCTGGCTAGCTTTGAGTCGCGTGCGCCCGGGTCCGATGACATAAACCGCGCCTGCTCGTGCGACCGACTCGCTGGAACGAGATTTTGGACGACTGAGGGACACATCATGGGTAGATGGAACATCAAGGGGGAGCTCATCCTCAACTGCAACTGCACCGTGTTTTGCCCGTGCGTGGTTTCGCTCGGGCAACATCCGCCGACGGAGGGGTTCTGCCAGGCCTGGTCCGGTGTCCGGATCGATGAAGGCCACTATCAAGATCATGATCTGTCGGGTCTCAATGTCGGTCTGATGATCGATATTCCCGGACCGATGGGGCGCGGCAACTGGAAGGCGGCCGCCTATATCGACGATCGCGCGTCTGATGAGGCCTTTGAGGGCTTGGTGGCGATCTTCTCGGGCCGGGCGAAAGGTACGACCGGCTTGTTCGGTGTTCTGGTTGGTGAGTTTCTTGCAGCCGAGAGGGCCCCGATTACTTTCGAAACCGAAGGCAAGAAGCGACGTTTTACGGTAGGCAAGTTTATAAAGGGGGAGATTGAGCCAATTTCCGGCCCCGATGAGGCGCGTGATGTCGTGGTGACCAACACCGGATATTGGATGGGACCGGATATCACCGTGGCGCAGTCGAATTTGGGTCGCGTACGGGCTTTTGGCCGCGTCTGGAACTTCGAGGGCCGCAGTGCCGAGATCTGTCAAATTGACTGGTCGGGCGAGTTTTGATCCATAAGTCGATAGACGGTGACCGGATTGGCACGGCCCTTGAGCTGAAAATCTCCCGCTCCTTCCAGTTGGAAACCGTTACCAATTTGCGCTGCTGTAGCATCGCTGATCAACATGATCGCCGCCTCGCCGGCATCGAGTTCGCCAGCCAGTTTTTCGATCCGACTGCAGGTGTTCACCGTGTCGCCAATGACCGTATAGTTCATGCGCCCGACGGCGCCGATATTGCCGACGATCAGCGGACCGGTGTGAATGGCGATCTTGACCCGTTGTTCCGGTGCCATCTCTTCCAGGGCAGTTTTTGCAGCGAGAGCCGCCCGGCAAGCGCGTGCGGCATGGTCGGGCTGGTCTTCCGGCGCCCCCCAAAAGGCCATCACTGCATCACCGATATATTTGTCGAGCGTGCCGCCCTCGGCCTCGATGCACTGATAGAGGATTTCAAAGTGCCGGTTGAGCATATCGGCAATTGCTGTGGGCGTCTTGGTTTCAGACATTGCGGTAAAGCCAATAATGTCGGTGAACATCACGGTCAGTTCCCGCTCGCGGGACTCGATTGATATCTGATCGCTTTTCCGAACTAAGCGGCGTACCAGCTGGCGAGGTACATAGGTTTGAAACCAACTCAACCCATCCAACATCTGGTTAAAAGCCATGGCCTGGTTGTTGAGTTCGGTAATGCGCGACGGCGGCAGTCGCTCAATTTGCTCGAGGTCGAGGGCACCAACCTTTAGTGCGGCTGCGGCTGTGCTGCGCACCGGTGCGGCGATACTGCGAGCCAGAAACACTGCCGCCAGGATAGCCAAAATGAGCAAAGCCACGCCTCCCATCACCGACCTGTCCAGCCGTCTGATCTGGGTATCCCAGTCACTCCTTGGCGAATACTGACCGAGAATCCAGGGCACAGCGCCGAATTCTTCGAAATTGCGGGTCAAGACGACATAGGGCCGGCCGCCCACAAAGAAATCGCGGGCAACGAACGCCTTGCTTTCCGGCGTGAATTCTACCGGCTGATCGAGAAAGTTTCGCACTACTGGATCGTCAAGGGCGTCAACCCTGTGCAGCGGGTTATCCCGGCTCAGCTTGTCTACTGGCAATTCGGGCAGGCGCGCGTGTGCCAGCAGATGGTCCTTGCCATAGAGGATAAATCCGGTCGTGCCGTAGGCCTTGCTCAAACTCTCGACCAATGCGGAAAGTTGCCGGAGCGAAATGGCGGCGCCGGCAACGCCAAGATACTGTTCGCCGCGATGGAGCGGTGCGACCACTGTGATTAGTGTGTTGCGCCCGACTCTGAACGGCTGATTCCACACTGTCTTGCGCCCGTCGCGAACCCGGGCCAGGAATGACTTCAAGTCTTGCGCATTCAGGTTATCCTCGGACTCGAATACCAGCTTTTGGTCTTCTCCACGCTGAAGCAGCAACTCACGACCGTCCGGCTGCCAAATGGCGATATTGGAAATTTGTGGCGCGGCGGCCAGAGCGCCGCTGAGGACCAGAACCGCCTCCTGCTTTATCGAGGGATCGAAATTGCCGTTTGCCGCCTGCTTTACGAGATAGTCAACGAGGTTCTGCGCCGGCAATAAATACTGCGTGACGTCATCTTCCAGATTCTCCATGAACGCCTCAGCGGACTCAACTACGAGTTCGGAGGTGTTCTTGAAATTGGCATAGACAGACAGGATCAAGACCGCGCCTGCGGCCAACGAGACAAGGCCGCCGATCGCCACCACCAGCAGGACGGAGATCGAGACATTGAACCGGTTGTTTGCGGTGTTGGTCACGCAGATTTCCCTCACTGACCGAGCCGGAGCATTTCGTGTTGAGTTGGAGACAATTCTGCTTGTCACGGGTGGGAGATTTTCCGGCAAGTCCGGCGCAACAGTCACTACCGGAAAATCGCTACGACAGATCCGTTGCAAATCAACACGAAGCGCTCTGGCGACACAGATGTCGAACCCTATAGCACCAACATACTGATAGCGGCAGGAAGAAGACGCGCCCTGCGGTACGATTTCGAAGACTCTGCAATCAGGCGCAAGGGGATCTGAAGGCTAGTTTCATCCGGGTGAACTGGACGACCAACAGCACTCAAATCCGGCTATTGCAAGTGATGCACTTCACCCATGCCGTAGACGGGCGTCGCGACGCCTTCCATTCGCGCCTTGATCTGCAGCGACAGGAACTGGGAATAGTGGCGCGACTGGTGCAGGTTGCCGCCGTGGAACCACAGGGCCTCCTGGTGGGTCGGCTTCCACATGTTGCGCAGCTCACCCTCCCACGGCCCCGGGTCCTTGGTGGTGCCGGAACCGAGCCCCCAGCACTTGCCAACTTTGTCGGCAACCTCCTGGGAGATGAGGCCGGCTGCCCAGCCGTTCATCGAACCGTATCCGGTGGCATAGACGATAAGGTCGGCCGGCAACTCGCTGCCGTCATTGAACCTCACTGAATTCTCGGTGATCTCTTCAACGGAGACACCGCTCTTGAGCTTGATGTGGCCGTCGGCGACCAAATCGGAAGCGCCGACGTCGATATAGTAGCCGGAACCGCGGCGCAGATATTTCATGAACAGGCCGGAGCCATCATCGCCGAAGTCGAGCATGAAGCCGGCCTTTTCAAGTCGCTCATAGAGGTCGGCATCGCGCTTGGCCATTTCGTCGTAAGCCGGTTTTTGCAACGTATGCATGATCTTATAGGGGATCGAGGCAAAAATCAGATCGGCGGTGTGGTGATCGATGCCGTTCTTTACTGCTTCCTCGGAGTAGATCGGGCCGAGGGCCAACTCCATCAAGGTGTCAGACTTGGCGATGTGGGTTGATGAGCGTTGTACCATGGTGACATCGGCGCCGTTCTCCCACAGGTCGGCACAGATATCGTGGGCCGAGTTGTTGGAGCCAATGACGATGCATTTCTTGCCTGCGTAGCCTTCACCGCCGGGATGCTTGCTGGAATGGTGCTGATCGCCCTTGAACTTGTCGGCGCCGGCAAACTGGGGCACGTTCGGAACACCGGACATACCGGTGGCCAGGATCAACTGCTTCGGCTTCAAAATCACCTTCTCGCCGTTGCGGTTGACATGCAGCGTCCACACACCGGCCGCTTGATCATAGGTGGCGCCGGTACACTCGCTGGAGCCCCAATAGTTGAGTTCCATCACCTTGGTGTACATCTCCAGCCAATCGCCAAGCTTGTCCTTCGGAGAAAAAACCGGCCAGTGCTCCGGGAACGGCAGATAGGGCATATGGTCGTACCAGACC
The DNA here is from genome assembly GCA_016522385.1 of Pseudomonadota bacterium. Classification (GTDB taxonomy): domain Bacteria; phylum Pseudomonadota; class Alphaproteobacteria; order Rhizobiales; family Aestuariivirgaceae; genus JABDJG01. Next base: position 726 of record JAEKFU010000435.1, on the reverse strand, counting down.
GGATCGTGCAGACACAGCGACTTATAGCGCTTACGCCAGCTGTCGCCCGGCCGCTCGTTCTTCTCAATGATAATGGTCGGCACTCCAAGTCGTTTCATGCGGGCGCCAAGGCCGATGCCGCCCTGCCCCCCGCCGACGATCACGCAGTAGGGTTGGCGCGTATAGCCGAGTTCAGCCTCTTCATCCGCCTTGGCTTCAGCCCATGTCTTGCGGTCCTTGAAGGCGCCATGCGCCACGCCGTTCTCGCGGGTTGGGCCTTTTTTCTCCTCATGGCCCTTGAGTTCGACCATAGTGGTCAGCAGGGTCCAGCACTTATCGCCTTTCAGCCTGATATGACCCTTGCCGCGTGCAGACTGGGTTTCAAAAGTGATCCAGCCCTCGGTGACGCCGTCGGCATGTGTCGCCTCGCCTTCCAGCGCCCAATTGCCCGGCTTGGCATGTGCGAGCTGAGCCTCCAACATGTCGCGGATCTGATCGCGGCCCTCCATCGTCTTGATGTTCCAAGTAAACGTGACAAGATCGCGCCAGTAGCTGTCTTCGTCGAACATACTGACGACCGCTGCCACGTCGCCTGAAGCCAGAGCCTTGTCGAAACCGCTTAGCCAGTCAGTTACCTGTCTTGTGGGGTTATCGCTCATTGCATGACCTCCCGTTTGCATGACGCGCGAATTGAAAAGTGCGTGGTACGATTATGCAAATATTGAGGGGTACGCTGGTGGCATTATG
>JAEKFU010000389.1 GCA_016522385.1 Pseudomonadota bacterium | reverse complement strand
CCACAGCGCCGTCCAGCAGCTTGTCATAGAGCTGACCCCGGTCATCGAGTTTGACAACGTCGATCGAGCCGAACGACATGCCGTAGCGCTGCAGCAGGGGTGTCAGGCCGTCGAGTGGGCGCCTCTGGAAGTCATCCTCAATGCCGAGCGTGAGGCTGCCGGCTTTGGCAACAAGATCGGACAGGGTGCTGACGCCAAGTTCCTTGGCGCGAGCTTCGCGCATGGCCAGGCCGTAGTTGTTGGCAAAGCCGAAGCGCGGCAGCCAGGTCAGGCCGAGCGGTTCGTACAGTTCCTTGACCCGTTTGGTGGCCTCGTCGCCGTCGGCAACCGCATTCTGGCCAAGCATGACCAGCCCCGTCCCATTATAGTCTGGATAGGCATCGATATCGCCGCGCTTGAGCGCTTCGAGAATGGCCGGGGTACTGGCATATTCAACCGGTCCTTCGACCTGCAAACCCTGATCCCTGGCGAGTATCGCGACCATATGCGACAGGATATTGCTTTCGCCAAAGTTCTTGGTGCCGATCTTGACGGACCGGTCGTCTTCGCTGCAACCGGCCAGAAACAAGCCGACGGTAAGGATCGCAAACAGCGTACGCATAATCATTTTCAGCTCTCCTCTCACCGTGTCGTCAGGACTTCGCCTGGCCAACTGTCGCGCCACGCGCTTCGATCGGTCCCGGTAAGTCGGTGCGCTCTTTACGGATTTCCCGCAAGAAGCCGACAATCTGCAACATGACTATTACCGAGAACGGTATCGCCCCGGTGATCGCCATCGCCTTGGCAACGGTGACCGATCCCGAGAACAGCGTACCGGCGGTGATCGCGGCGATCAGGGAACCCCATACCATTTTCTGCATGACCGGCGGATTGAGGTTGCCGTCAGTGGTCATCATCGAGAGCACGAAAGTGCCTGAATCGGCCGATGTCACCAGGAACACGAACATCAAGGCGACCGCGAGGATGTTGAGAATGTCGCCGCCCGGGAAATAGCCGAGGAAGCCGAACAGTGCCTTGGTCACATCTTCAAAGATAAGCTCCTTGAGGCCACCGCCGCCATGCAGTTCGATGTAGAATCCGGCAGCGCCAAACACGGCAAACCACAGCATCGAAAACACAGTCGGCACCAGCACGACGCCAATGCAGAATTCGCGGATCGTGCGGCCACGTGAGATACGGGCCACGAAGATGCCGATGAATGGTCCCCAGGCAATCCACCAGATCAGATAGGTCAAGGTCCAGCCGGCACTCCAGCCGGTCAGGCCTTCGAATGGGAACAGCTTGAACGACATCACAATTATGCTGGAGAGATAGGCGCCAATCGAGTCAATAAACGCTTCCAGAATGTATTGGGTCGGACCGGCGAACAACACCATCAGCATGATCAAGACGGCGATGACCATATTGATGTTCGACAGGATCTTGATGCCCTTTTCCACACCGGTCGTCGCTGAGAGCATGTAACTGACGAACAGAATAACCAGGATGATCATCGATGCGGTGAGGGTCTGTGGGGTCCCGAAGGCATAGAAAGATCCGGAGCGGACGCCGAGCGTTCCCATGGCGAGCGATCCGGCCAGTCCGAAAACGACCGACAGAACCGCAAGTATATCGGCCACCTTGCCGACCATTTCGCCGGTCTGGCCGCCGAACAGCGCCTTGATCGGCGTCGAAATCATCGGAGATTCACCTCGCCTGAACGAAAAATAGGCAATCACCAGCGCACAAACGGCGTAGATCGCCCAGGCATGCAGACCCCAATGCAGGTTTGTGATGACCAGCGCCTGACGGGCGGCAGCTGCTGTGCTGCCTTCCATGCCGGGCGGCGAGACGTAGTGGTACATCGGCTCGGCTGCGCCCCACAGCAAAAGGCCCGAGCCCATGCCACCGGCAAACAGCATGGCGATCCAGGAGACGGTGGAAAACTCCGGCTCTTCGTCATCCCGGCCAAGGCGGACGCTGCCGTATGGCCCGAAAGCCATGTAGCCGCTCAAGATGAGGAAACAAGTGCACAGGAACAACCAGGCCCAACTGCCGCTGGTCAGCATGTAGTTGGTGAAACCAAGCATGGTCCCGGTCATGCTGTCCGGATCGATCAGTCCCCAACCGCCGATGCCGACGCAAAAGCCCATCGAGACCAGAAATACTGTATTGATGGATAGACCTGATGTAACTGGTTCAGCCATTGCCGCACCTCCCCTCTGTAGTATTTTTCTTGCATTGCGTTGCACTGCAATGCCCGCTTTGCCGCGGCCTAGGAGCCTAACGGTAGACCAAGTGAGGCGTATTGTCACTTCGCATTCTGGGTAATGTTGAAGTGTCCCGAATGACGATCTCAGCTGCCGTGTTACTTGGCTTTGCTACGCAAGCTCTGCGACTCTGTACCATCCTAGGAGACGGTTTCCCGGCGGGCATTCTCGTGGTCACGCAGGTTTCAGTGAACCGCCAGCGTGAGCACAGGTCTACCGTCGGCTGACCTGTCGACTCTTCAGGCCTTTGCGAGGAACGCGAAAGGCGTCCCGTCGACGATCACAGGCAGCTTGCAACCGCTGGTGCCGCAACACAATGATAGTGCGGTCAGGCAGGCGAACTGATTGCTTCGACTAATTCTTCCGGCCGTCCAGCGCCGGTAAGATCAGCCAGGCTGATGGCCATTTGCGGATCGGTCGCCAAAATCGCGCCATCGATCGATTGCAGTCGGCGCGAGCTCGATCCAACGCGGTTCCTGCAGCATCCAAGGCGTCGGCGATCTGAATGGGCAGGGCGAGCAAAATGGCGACTAGTACCGCACAAAATCACTCCATCATCGGTTCATGGTCCTGCGGTTCGAGACGCATTTCGAATGCGTCGCAACTGCTAATCCGGTTCCTCTTCAAATCTATCGGCATGCTCGGGAATGATGACACCTGATTGCCTGCTGCGCGTCCAGATGTGAACCGCAGTTGCCAGATCAACCGGTTCATCCAGCGAACCGCCTTTGATGCTGAGGGTCTCATTCCGATCCTTGTCACCGTGCCAGATGCGCGAACCGCATTGAGCGCATAAATAGCAGTCCAGTCGCCGGCCGCTGTCGGTCAGTCTTGACCAGTGCTGCAACTCACCGTTGATGAGCCGGACGTCGGCACTTTTCACAATCACAGAGATTCCAAAAGCAGATGCCGATTGCTTGCGGCATTCAGTGCAGTGACAAACATAGATCTCCAGCGGCGGGCCGGCGACTCCGTAGCGAACGGCGCCGCACTGGCAGCCACCAGTGGTTAGGTCTTTGCAGTCTGGCATTTGCAAACTCTACACTGATTATCGAGACGATGGGCATACCCAATACATAAGTCCTAAGGTAACAGCTGCAGTTTTGACGTAACTGCTGCTGATTAAATTCTAGGCCACCCTGCAAACTACTCATAGATTGTTTACCCGCTCGCCGTAACTTGCCCCGTCAATCACGGCTGATTGCGTCGACGGGCGTACAACGCGTTTCGATGCCGAATTTGACGGTAATTTGCCGAGCGCAAGAGGTGTATGATGGGGCTCAGCGCACTCACCAAACCGTTGCTGGTCGTAGTGTGCGGTGTTTTGGCACTGGCGACCGGGTTTGCCCATTTCGTCTTCAACGTCGACAATTTTCGAGCACGAAAGGTAGAAGAAAAAGCCACGGTTCTTGAACTGACCAGTGTATTTGTCAGCAGATACTCGGATATTCGCAAAAGTCTTTCGGATGCAACAAGTCAGGTTACCGCAAGGCTTCGCGCGCACCCCTTTGAAGAATTTAACGGCAGTCGCAAAGGCGGCCGTATCGTGAACGTCCGGATGGTTGGAGTACCCGGACGAGCCATCAAGATCGAGCCGGCCGAAGCCCAGCCAAGACGCATCATCTCCGGTATGGCGGGTCAACCGAACCCCAAGAGCTGGACCAATTTCGTCGGCGCACGCGGCAGAGAGATTTTTCGCACGATCCGACCGGTGATCGCAGGCGAGGACGCGTGCGTGTCCTGCCACAACAGCATTCAGAACGGTGGTCCGCAATGGCGGCTTGGTGAAGTAATGGGCGCCTATGTGCTCGATGTGCCTGCGGCGGCGTTTCTCGCCGGTCTTCGTAAGCAATCGACAATTCTCGGCATCCTTGTCTTCATAGCGGTTCTTGGTGGCGCCATGATCCTGATGCGCCTTCAGCATCATATATCGGGCATGAGGCTGGAGGCCGAGCGGGCCAAGGACCAGGAGGCGGTTGAGGCAGAGGCCCGCAGGCAGGCCGAGGAACTTGCCACTGCCCGGCAGGAGGCGGAAGCAAAATCACGCCAGCTAGCCGACCTGTTAGTCGGCAAGAATACTGAACTGGCCCACGTCAACAGCGCGCTTGAGCAGAAGCTAAACGAACTGCAGCAGGCGCAAAATGAACTTGTCAAGAAAGGCAAACTCGCTCAGCTTGGCCAATTGACCGCAACGGTTGCCCATGAGATCCGCAATCCTTTGGGCGCCGTGCGCACGTCATCCTTCATCATTGAGCGCAAGACTAAGGATCTCGGACTCGGTCTGGATAAACCGATGGCGCGGATCAAGAACGGCGTGGCGAGATGCGATCAAATCATCGCCGAGTTGCTAGACTTCGCCCGCACCCGCAGCGTGGAACTGAAAACCAAGCATGTCGACACTTGGTTAGAGGACATCGTAAGCGAACAGGCAGCGGATCTCCCTGTGGAAGTGGCGGTCGAATGCCGTTTGGGTCTGGGCGAAACGCAGACCGGGTTCGATGCCCACCAAATGCAGCGGGTGATCATCAATTTGATTTCCAACAGCGCAGAGGCAATGGTCGGCAAAGCCGGAAAGCCTCTGGACAACCCGATCGAAAATCCCAGGATCGTCATCTCATCGCGCCTGACGCAGCGCGGTATCGAGATATTGGTCGCAGACAATGGTCCGGGTATTTGCGAGGCCGACATGAAACGGATCCTCGAGCCGCTGTTCACGACAAAGAGTTTCGGCGTCGGACTGGGTTTGCCTGCCGTTGAGAAGATACTGCAGGAGCACGGCGGCGGTCTCGACGTCGACGGAGGAAAAGGACATGGCGCGACCTTTACCGCCTGGTTCCCCATGCGCAATTCGATGGATGCCGCTGCCTGACCGGAGAGTTGCGGGTTAAACGGCTAAACCTCCACCAAGGGCGTCTTTGAAGCCTTAGCCCAGCCCGTCCATGCGGCGGCGACGGTTGCAGGTAGGCCCACGCGAGAACAGCAAGGCCGACCAGGAATACAGGTTCTGTGATCGCGAACCAGGCATCAGCCAGCCACCGGAACATCCTTACCGGACGCAGCAGCCAGGCAAACAACGGCGAATTGTCCAGCCGCAACGCAACGGCCGGCGGATGCCAGTTCGATTCGCGTTTTCTTCGCCGCCCGTCGCTCGCCCCGGCGTCCTTGCTGGACATTGAGCGCCCTTCGCACATTTCTGGTTCTAGCTTCTTTCGTCCTGGACAAGCGCAAAATCCAGGCAATTGCCGGTGTTCAATCACTGTCAAACTAACCATCAACCACCGAGATTGACGATTTGCACCCGACGATTTTCGCCGGCATCTGGTTCGGCGGAATTTTTCAACTGTTCCTCGCCATAGCCAACGGCAATCAACTGGTTGGCGCTAACACCGAAATTGTCGATCAGAAACGTCCTGACACTCTTGGCGCGGGCCTGTGACAACTGTTGATTATGTTCAGCGCTGCCGGTCGCGTCGGTGTGTCCGTTAAGCAGAATGACGGCATCCTTGAGCTGGACGTTCCTGAGCGCCAGGCCCAGTTCACGTAATGCCGGACGCGCCTCACCGGTAATCTCGGCTGAGTTCAGGTTAAAATAGATCTCCAGATCGAACGACGGCAGGCCCTGATCCTTGACAATCTTTGTCAGCTGTTTGCGTTCCTCGACGACGATCTCACGGGTCTTGCCCTTCAGCCCGTCGATAAAGTTTGACTGCTCGTCGGTCAGTCCGCTACCCGAGGGCTGCAGGATGCTGCGGGTCTTGCCCTTCTTCTTCAGCGCCTTGACGATATTGTCGGCCGACACGGCCTCCTGTCCGATCGCGGGTGTGATTAGCAATCCCGCACCGAGCAGCAGCGCGCCACATGTGGCTGCCAAACGTCTCATTTTGTCCTCCTATCATTTGCGCGGGCGCACGCAAATCTCGTCGGCGCGCCCGCCGATACTCGTCGTACGCTACTCCTCACGTGCACAGTCTACACGGCGTCAGCGAACTGACAACCGTTGCGGTGATTGCAGCGGGGTCGACTTGTCAGATTTACCACGTGCGATATGAATGACTGCAGAACAACTCGTTCAGCTGTCAGACTTCACCAGACTTACGAAGCTTTGGATTGGCGTCGTACGGGCATGATGCCAAGCTGCCTTGACGCCCCCGCCCATGCAATACACACTCACGCTGCAACCATCTTCAAGAGACAACTCATATGACCGATCTGTGGCGCATGTCGGCTGTCGAAATTGCCCGCAATGTACGGAGCCGCAAAGTGTCCGCGCGGGAGGTCATCGAAAGCGCGTTGGCGCGGCTAGCCGATGTCAACCCGGCGATTAATGCCGTGGTACAGGAACTGCCCCGGGAGGCATTGGCGGCGGCCGACGCTGTCGATGAACAGATCGCGCGCAGCGGCGACGCCGGACCGCTGGCTGGCGTGCCAGTGACCGTGAAGGTGAATACCGATCAGGTCGGATATGCCACCACTAACGGTCTGCGTATCCAAAAGGACCTAATGGCCGAGCATGACAGCCCGGTGGTAAGCAATTTCCGCGACAGCGGTGCTGTGATCATCGGGCGCACCAATACGCCAGCCTTCAGCTTGCGCTGGTTCACACGCAATTCTGTGCATGGCCACACGCTCAATCCGCGCAATCCCGGCATCACGCCCGGCGGGTCATCGGGCGGGGCGGCGGCGGCGACGGTAGCCGGGATCGGCGCCATCGGACATGGCACCGATATCGGCGGCTCGATCCGTTATCCGGCTTATGCGTGCGGGATCCACGGCCTGCGCCCGACGCTTGGCCGCATTCCCGCCGTCAACCTGAGCGCGCCGGACCGACATATCGGTGGTCAGCTAATGGCGGTGTCGGGACCACTGGCGCGCAGCATGACGGATTTGCGGGCGGGCTTTCAGGCACTGGCCGGTGAAGACCTGCGCGATCCCTGGTGGGTGCCGGTTCCGGCCGAATTGCCGGCGCAGCCCAAACGAGCGGCACTGACCATCTCTCCGGAAGGGCTCAAGGTCGATCGTGCCGTGCAGACGGCATTGCGTGCGGCCGCGCAGCAGCTCGAAGATGCAGGCTGGGAGGTGGACGAAGTCGACTGTCCGGGATTTCGCGAAGCCGCGAAGCTACAGGCCATGCTATGGCTCGCCGAATTCCGCCGTACCGGTGCGGTCGCCGTCGACCAGGAGGATGATCCTGATGCGACGTTTGTTTATCGGCAAATGGTCCGCCTGTGCCCTGAGCCCGGTCTCAACGACCTGCTGGACAGCTTGCAGCGCAGGGCAAGCTTGATAAGGGCCTGGCAGCTGTTCCTGCAAAGATATCCGCTGTTGATCTGCCCAGTGTCAGGCGAACTCCCCTTCCCTGACCTGCTGGACATCCAATCGCCGGAGTCGTTCGACCGGGTGATCGAAGCTCAGCTCACTCAAGTCGGCCTACCCCTAATGGGCCTTCCCGGCCTTAGTGTCGCAACCGGGCTTACCGAGGGCAATGTGCCGGTCGGTGTACAACTGGTTGCCGGCCGCTACCGGGAAGATACTCTACTGGCGGCCGGCGAGATTATCGAAGCCGCCAACCCGATGCCAGGCCCGATTGATCCGGCCGGCGGTTAGACGGATTTCATCAAGCGCAATCGGGTTCGCCTTGACCTGATTGTTCCCGGAAGGCGATTCTGGTTCTCCGCAATAGAGTTCAAGGAATTACCTGAACTCCCTCATAAGCAAGGATCGCTGAGCCAATGGTAAATGGTGTTGCCGAAAATAAAGCTTGGGCCGGTGTCGCTACGTGCCGAACCCTGAGCACTCAAACGATCCAGTTGGATCAGTGCCGAAATGACAAAAAATTTCAGTACCATCCGATCCAAAACGTCCTCATAATTTTGGCCTGCGATGCACTGGTCATGAGACCGTTGCGGAGGAAACTGCGTTATGTACGAGCCATCTTCTCTTAAGCTACGGGTACCGCTCGACAGCGGTAGGTTTGATCCCAAAAGAGCCGAACACTCGTGGACGCTGCCAGCAGAGTGGTACTACGACCCAGACATTTTTTGCCTGGAACACGAGGCGATCTACTACAAGAATTGGTGGTACCAATGCCACATCAGCGATCTACCGGAACCCGGCGACTATTACTGCGGAGAGGTCGCTGACCAAGGCATCTTCATCATTCGCGGCGCGGATCGCGAGTTGCATGCATTCTACAATGTATGCAGCCATAGAGCGCATCCATTGCTTAAAGGCCAAGGCAACACAAATCTGATCGTTTGCCCCTATCATCAGTGGTGCTATCGGCCGGATGGCTGCTTTCGTGGCGCCCGCGGCCGCGATGCGCTGAAGGACTGGATCCCGGAAAATGCTAACCTCAAACCTGTCCGGTTAGAGGATTTTGGCGGTTTTCTTTTCGTTAATCTCGATCCTGATGCGGCACCACTGACCCCTCAGGCTGGCAAACTTCTCAAGGACATGCGGGACTATTGTCCGCAGTTCGACGAACTTGTCCGAATTGCTCGATTCGATCGGCCGGTTGCCGCGAATTGGAAAACGGTGATCGACAACAACCACGAATGTTATCATTGCGCGGTCAACCACAAATCTCTGATGGCGGTCGTCGATTACGAGCATCAGGCCGAATGGACAGATGACGGCATCACCTTTTCTCACGCTGTACGTGGCAAGACGCTCAACAAAGCGGCCTATGTGCTCGAAGCCGGCGAAGCTGAGCAGGAATCGCTGTTCGGATTCCTCTGGCCAAACCTGATCCCGCTGTTTTTCCCCGGACCTGCCAGTGCGATCATGTTTCAGGTCATCCCGACAGGTCCGCAGACCTGCACAGTACGTCACGATTTCTATTTCGCGCACCGCGAGCCCGACCTACAGGAACAACGCCTTGTCGACTACATCAACGGTGTTCTGGTACCTGAAGACATGGCGCTGTGTGAAAACGTGCAGAAGGGCCTGCGCTCACGCGGCTATCGGCAAGGCAAGTTCGTCGTCGATCGCAACCACTGCGAATTTTCGGAGCACCACGTACACCTGTTCCAGCGCTTCGTCCATGATGCCCTGATCGGGCCGGTCACTGATTGAAGTTCTGGCGCCGTTCGCCGTACTGGTAGATGCGGCTGTGCTCAATCTTGCATCTGACCTTGTTGCCGGAAGCGCCGGCAACAACATAAACGTCATACTGATAAACTCGCCGGCAAGCCTGCCACAGGCTTTCACCGGGATAAGCCTTGATGGTGACCCAGATTAGGGTGATGTCATTGTCCGGAAAATCCTGCGCATTGGCAGATATCGAAATGCCGAAGAGCACGGAGAAAGCAATCCCTAGCCGGGTCAACGTTTTCATAGACAAACACTCCCTTGTGGATCCGCCCGCAATTTCATTATATCGAGTAGATCTCTATCGCCAATCAATTCTAGTCGATCAAAGCATCGGCGCGCCGGCCGGCGCGTTCCAGGTGAATGGGCAGCACGCGGCCATAGAGCTGGCGGGTGCGTTCCGGGCTGCCGACCATTCCGGGCTCCTCAACAAAGGAAAAAATCGCAACGTAGCGCTTGCGCTCGCCGATTACCGGCGTCACGCGATGCAATGAGTAGCGCCCTTTGAAGATCTGCAGATCACCGGGCTGCAGATGCAGGGTTTTGATTTTTGATGACTCGCCATCAAGCACCTGTTCGACGCGGTCATAGTTCTCGTCAGTCGGCGTTCTAAGGTTTGGGCAATACTCAAAGGCGCCGCCCGCAACGCCGTTCTGTATGGCCAACGTCACGGTGTAGTTGTTGGTGTCGAAGTGCCAGGGAAAGCCATCGCCCTCCTCGACCACGTTGATGATGACGTCGGCCAGCGGATCGGCGTAGCGATAGAACCGCTTCTCATCGAGTACAGCCTGAATGAAGGCTGGGAAATGCCGCCATTCATAGATGCTCCTCAGTGCACTGTCCGGACCGAAATTGTCGGCCGGCACAAAAGCGTTCGAGCGATCGTAGAAGCGGCGCAACGGGTGGCGTTCCGGCAGACTTGGATCATCCTGCGTAAAATAGACATTGGTGCGGTTGAACGAGCGGTGGCCGTTCGATGCGACACGGTCCGACTCGGCGATTAGCGCATCTATCCTATCGGGGCGGATGAAGGCCGGCAACACGGCGCAGCCATCGTCGGCCAGTTGGGCCCGGATGCCGTACACCAGTTGCTCGTAGGCAGAGGCGGAACTGTCGGCGATCGGGTATCGCTCAGTATCAATAAAGTCCGCGGCATCCGTCATTGCCGTGCTCCATCACAAATTCGACTCCCGGAGTCATCGCGCGACAGTAGATCGAAAGCGCCATGGCCGGCAATATCATGCTAGCGTCAAGTATCCGCAAGCAACGTGGCAAGCCCGGCCCATAGTAGCACGAGACCTGCGACAATCGTTCCGAGGCCCATGGCTTTCACAAAACCAACCGACTGAGCCATCGGCAAGAACAACCCCAGAAACAATTTGCGGCAGGCCAACATCAGCACGCCTTCGGCAAGCGCGATCCAGCCGACCAGGGAGACGAAGCCGGCGAGAAAGCCGCTCCAATCGTTGTGAACGGCAACTATGGCTCCGCCAATGGCAAAGGCCATTACGCCGCCAAGATACCCAAATATCGGCTGCATAAAGAGCGCTTCGGACATTTTCATCACACCGTCCCGATCCAAGAGCAACCCGATACCAGCGGCCAGAAAGTAAAGACCGATCAAACCGGCGAGCGTTTGTGTGGTCGTGAGGGTTTCGAACATAACCGGCTCCCATCATCTGTCTGCCAACTAGAGCGCGTCTTTCTCGTATGGAACCATTTGATGGTCCAAATCCGGTCACTCGGCTACTTACGGAACGCAGCGCGATGTAGGTCATCGGGCAAGTTCCGTAACGACGTCCGATGGCCGGATTTGGGCCACCGAAGGCCGTGTTTGTGCGCCCGCTGGCGTCGTTATGCTCCGCTTGC
>JAEKFU010000386.1 GCA_016522385.1 Pseudomonadota bacterium | reverse complement strand
GGCGTAGAGCGGGCGATGCGTGAGAACTTCTCCAGCCAGCCGACATCGTGCCGGTTGGTGCGCACTGCAATGAACACCGATAATCCAAGGTTCAGCTTTTCTGGATCAAGCAAGGCGACGCGCGCCTTGATCACACCGTCCCTCTCCAATTGACGAATTCGGTTCCAGCAGGCGTTACGGGACAAGTTCACCTTCTCAGATATAGCGTTGAGACTGAGACTGGCATCCTGTTGGATCAGCGCAAGAATACGTTTGTCGGTCGCATCCATTTCGGTGAAATCCGTTTTTTGTGGGACGTTATCACATACTAATGCGTTTTTTATGTGAAGAAAGGGACAACATTCGATCGAATCCATATTACATTCTCCAACAGACGCAACCTTCCCGGAGTTTTGGATCATGAACGCTATTCTTACCGCTTTTGTCAGACATCCGGAGAGTGTTGGAGAAAACTATGCCGAGCATGCCGCGTTTGCCGGCCGTTTCGGTGGTCAGCTGCTTCTGGCCGGGCTGGCGGCGCTGGTGCATGCTGTGTTTCCGTTCGCCTTTGAGAAAACCGCCAGCAACATGGTGATGAAGTTGCACGGCAAGATCGCCAATCGCGGCCGGTGAGCGCTGAGTGATCCAAAATCGGCACCGGCCCGCGGGAGCGCGGGCCGGTGCCGATGGTCATCAGAATTACATGCTTAAGGCCGCACTGCGTCAGCACGGCCCAAGAGGAACTTCAGTGTTTAAAGCGGTTTAGCGGCGGCCGCCGGGCAGAAGACCTTCTCGTTGGGCCTTTTTGCGGGCCAGCTTGCGAGCCCGGCGGATGGCTTCGGCCTTTTCGCGGGCGCGCTTCTCAGAAGGTTTTTCATAATGGCCGCGAAGCTTCATTTCACGGAAGATGCCTTCGCGCTGCATCTTTTTCTTGAGCGCCTTGAGCGCCTGATCGACATTGTTGTCGCGAACAATAACCTGCACGGTCGCGTAACTCCGCGTATCTCTTTCAATTGCCAATGCGTTTGATCAATTCAGGGTTTCTGCGCGCCCGCATTTCTCGGTGCAGAGTCCTGCAGGAGCAGTCGAAACTCTCCTGAAGCTGGCGCGGTGATAACAGAATTGGCGGTAGCTGTCGAGAGGCAAATGCCGGGCCCCGTTGCCGAAACTATCGATTACTCAAGGCCTTGAGGTGGGTGACATGCCCCATTTTGCGGCCAGGGAGGCTCTGATTCTTGCCATATATGTGGAGTACCGAATTGCTCTGGGCAGCGTGGGAATTCCAATTGTCGACCTCGTTGCCCAACAGATTTGTCATCTCAACATCGCTGTGACGTGCCGGATTACCAAGCGGCCAGCCGGCTATTGCGCGTATGTGCTGTTCAAATTGGGACGTTGCGCAGGCGGCCTCCGTCCAATGACCGGAGTTGTGCACGCGGGGGGCAAATTCGTTGACCAGCAGCTGCTCGCCGGAATCGGTCTCGACGACAAACATCTCAATTGCCAAAACGCCGACATAGTCAAGCTCGGCAAGCACTCTGGCTGCGATCTCGCGGGCCCGCGATGCCGTTGCGGACCTGATTTGCGCGGGTACGCTGGAGGATCGCAGTATTCCGAACTCATGTGTGTTTTCGGCAATATCGAAGCACTTGATGGATCCGTCGGATGTGCGTGCCCCGATGACCGAGATTTCGCGGGAGAAAGGAACTTCCCACTCGAATATCAGTTCACCTGGCATTTCCTGCCAGGCCTTGCGCAATTCTTTCTCGCTTGAGACGCGGACCTGCCCTTTACCGTCGTAGCCCATGCGGCACGTCTTGATTATGCCGCGCGAAGTGCCCCGGTTCAGGTCCTCGCCTGCATGCAGTGCAACAATGTCAACATCTTCGTCAAAGATCCAGTCTGCTGTCCGGACACCGATATCGCGGAAGAAGGCCTTTTCATTGGCCCGGTGCTGGGACACTTCGAGAGCGTTCGGCAAAGGCAGCAAAGGGGTTTTCTCGTGAACAAATTCCGCAGTGGCCAACGGCACGTTCTCGAATTCATAGGTTGCTACATCTACAGAGCCAGCAAATGCGGCCAGGGCAGTCTCGTCATCATAGTCCGCGGCGGTTGCCGTACCGGCGATCGCGAAGGCCGGGTTGTCACCATGCGGGGCGTAGATGTGACAATTGAAGCCGAGCCGTGCCGCGGCCATGGTCAGCATGCGACCGAGCTGGCCACCGCCGAGAATGCCGATCGTGGAACCAGGAGGCAGGAGCGTTTCTTCAGGCATCACCCGAAGGCCGTTCATTGACTGTTGCCGTCTGCTCGCTGCGCCACTTTTCAAGCCGCGCGGCCAATGACGCATTATTGAGCGCCAACACGCTCGCTGCCAAGAGAGCAGCGTTGATGGCGCCGGCCTTGCCGATGGCCAGCGTGCCAACGGGCACACCGGCCGGCATCTGTACAATCGACAACAGCGAATCCTGACCGTTCAGCGCAGCGGACTCTATGGGCACCCCGAATACCGGCAGCGTGGTCATCGATGCGGCCATGCCCGGCAGGTGGGCAGCACCTCCGGCGCCGGCGATGATAACTTTGAAGCCCTCGGCTTTTGCCGTTTTCGCAAACTGGTACAACCGCTCCGGCGTTCTGTGTGCGGATACAATCAACGCGTCATGACTGATGCCCAATGTATCGAGCATTTCAGCAGCGTGTTTCATGGTCTGCCAGTCGGACTGGCTGCCCATAATGATGGCAACGTCAGCGCGTTGGGTTTGTGCCACCTTTGCTCTCCACACGAGGGGCCGGGAAAGCGGCGGATTATATGGACCTTGCGATCAAGTGCAATGGGGGGGTATAGGACAAATTGGAATATGGGCAATGCAGCTTGTTTGCGGCGATCATGGATGCCATCGCAGGACCGGTCCTCAAGTCCGACACGGAGAAGCTGAAGAGCGAGATTGTCCGCTTGCGGCGCCTATTGCGCGAGGCGCAGGCCGAAATTGCTAGGCTGGAACCGCTGGTTGATCTCGATCCACTGGTGCCATTATTCAACCGGCGGGCATTTGCACGCGAACTTGAGCGAGTCGGCTCCTACTGCAAACGTTATAATACTTCGGCCACGCTGCTCTACCTCGATCTCGACGGCTGCAAATCCATCAATGACCGTTTCGGCCATGCTGCGGGCGATCTGGTTCTCAAGTATGTCGCCCATCTGTTGGTCCAGACGACCCGAAAGTCAGATGTCGTCGGTCGGCTCGGCGGCGATGAATTCGCGGTGCTTCTTGTGCGCACCGACCTAACGGGTGGGCGGATCGCTGCTGAGCGAATCGAAAAGGCGATCGCAGAAGGAAAGATCAGCTTTGGAGACAAAAGAGTCTGCATTGCGGCCAGCTTCGGCCTGGCGCTTGTTGATGGCACCGAGAATGCCGAACAACTCATTCAAAAAGCCGACCAAGCCATGTACGAGTCGCGGATCTGATTGCCCTCAATAGGCTAGAGCGTGTCTTTGTCATATGGACCATCAAATGATTCCATATGACAAAGACACGCTCTAACGGACGATTCACAACTCAGATGATGCCAACTGAAACGATCGTGCTCTAGGCGATAATATCCGGCAAGAGCTGGTTTTCCAGCGTGCTGATCTGGTCTTTCAGGTGCAGTTTCTGTTTCTTCAATCGCCGCAGGTATAGCTGATCTGCATCACCATCAGCAATCAGACCTTCGATCTGGGCATCAAGGTCACGATGTTGCTGCCTCAGATCAGCAATACGCGCACGCAATTCGTCCTGGTCAATTTCCACAGCCAACCTCGGCAGAATTGGTGATGACGTATATTGTGCCGGGATTTGCGTTAAGTGCAAGAGAAAGCCAGGGCTTTGCTTGAAACAATCCACTTCAGGTGTCGGCCGAGGGTTGTTAACTCATATTCCCGGGGCTAATTCGACAAGCTGAACAGGTTGTGCGATACTAATAGCGTACGGCAACAGACATAACGGGAGGTCCTATATGTCACTTCAAGCGCATATTAGTGAGCTGGAAGCCAAACATCATGCCCTCAAAACAGAGATTGAAAAAGAACAATCTCATCCGAGTGCCGATGACCTTCACATCACTGAATTGAAGCGCCGGAAGTTACGAATTAAGGACGAGATTGCCCGGCTGAAATCACAGGCATCAGCCGCCTGACATAGTACAGGCTGTGGCCGGTATCTGTCGTGACCAAACAGGCGTGAGAACGCCTGACCAGGTTAGTTTTGCCATTCTTCCAAATTCTGAAATGATTTGCAGCACCGACGAACTTGCCAGGGGTTGGGGCTATTGTTGTTTTGTCTCCTCCGCAGATTTCAATGTGACTGCGAACTGCGCATTAC
>JAEKFU010000302.1 GCA_016522385.1 Pseudomonadota bacterium | reverse complement strand
GTTCTCGCGCGAACTCAGAGCGGTTGACGGCACAAGCACCATTCGCTCGCAACTGTCAAAAGCCAGGAAGGCCATGCGTGCCAAGACCCCCGATCCTGACAAGGCCGCAACGGCACTGAGCAAGGCGTTGACTTTGTACGCCGACGATGTGACGTGGCGCAGCCGTGCGGCTAAGGAACTAAAGGCGGGTATCGATACCTATGATGCCGCCATCCGAGACACCATTGGCCTGCGCCTGTTGTCACGACTACCTGAAGAGCAATCGCTCTATATCGCCCGCTGCAACTCGGGCCATCGCGACATATCACTGAACTTCTGAACGGGGAGACAATAGTGAGCCCATCATCCAGGGCAGCCGACCTGTTCGATCTCACCGGAGAAGTAGCACTTGTCACCGGCGCGTCATCCGGCCTTGGGCGACGTTTCGCCGAGGTTCTTGCGGCCCAGGGTGCAAAGCTTGTGCTATGCGCCCGCAGCACTGGCAAACTCGATACGCTCAAATCGGAGATCGAGGCTGGCGGAGGCACTGCACATTGTGTGGCGCTCGATGTCACTGACAGCACCGCCATCGCATCTGCGTTCGACGCGGCTGAAGCCAAATACGGCACTGTCACCATAGTGGTTAACAATGCCGGCATCGCCAATCCCAAACGGATCGTTCAGATGACCGAGGAGGACTGGCGCTCGGTCCTTTCGGTCAATCTCGATGCCGTCTGGTATGTGGCGCAGGAAGCCGCCCGGCGATTGATCGCGGCAGACAAACCCGGCACGATCATCAACACCGCTTCGATCCTCGGCTTTCTGGTTGGTTTCGGCATGTCGGCCTACGCCGTAGCCAAGGCCGGCGTTGTTCAAGCGACCAGGTCGCTTGCCCTCGAACTTGCACACAGCAACATCCGCGTCAATGCGATCGCACCGGGCTATGTTCTCACCGAGATCAACCGAGCGTTTTTTGACACCGATGCCGGCCAGGAGGTTATCAAAGGCATCCCACAACGCCGCATCGGCAAGCCGGCCGATCTTGACGGCACACTCCTGCTGCTTGCGTCGGCAAAAGCCTCGGGCTTCATGACCGGCTCGACAATCGTCATTGACGGTGGTCATATGCTGGTTGGCGGCTGACAGACCGGCGACGAGACCTGAGGTTCATTGATGGATTTTTCCCTGTCCCCTGAAACCGAGGAATTGCGCCTCAAGGTTCGTGACTTCATTGCCAACGAGGTCATGCCGCTCGAGACGGACCCGGACAGTTTCAATGAATATCACAACATCAAGCTGTCACTGCTCGGCGAGATGCGCGCCAAGGCCAGAGCGGCTGGGCTATGGGCACCGCAAATGCCGAAGGAACGCGGCGGGCTCGGCCTGACTGTCACTGGCTGGGCGGCGTTCTACGAAGAAGCCTCAAGGTCAATCTTCGGTGCCGTGATCCTCAACTGCCAGGCACCCGATGACGGTAACATGTCGGTGCTCAACAAGGTTCTGGCAAGCGATACGTTGAAGGACAAGTGGCTACAGCCGATTATCGACGGCGATGTCCGCTCGGCCTTTGTGATGACCGAGCCGTCGCCGGGATCCGGCTCCGACCCCGGCGGCATGATGCTGACCAAAGCCGAGCGCAAGAACGACCGGTATGTAATCTCAGGACGCAAATGGTTCATTTCCGGTGCGCAGGTCGCCAGTCATTTCATCCTGTGCGCCAGAACCTCCGATGACCCGCGACGCGGCCTCACCGCCTTCATGTTCCACAAGGATGATCCCGGCTGGCGCGTCGTGCGGCGTATTCCGACCATGGGACCGGATGAACATGGCGGCACCTGTGAGCTGGAATTCGATGGTCTGGAAATTCCCATAGAGCACCGCCTCCTGGAAGAGGGCGACGGGTTGCGTCTCACCCAGATCCGCCTTGGTCCGGCCCGTCTGACCCATTGCATGCGTTGGTTGGGCCTTGCCAAGCGCTGCATGGAGATTGCCAGTGAGTATGTCGAAGCCCGCGAAGCCTTCGGCTCAAAACTGGCCGAACGCGAGTCTGTGCGCATGATGCTGGGTGACGTCGCCAAGGACATTCATGTGGGCCGGCTACTGACCATGCATGCCGCCTGGAAGTTCGATCAGGGCGACAAGGCGCAAAAGGAGGTGTCGATCGCCAAAATTCAGGTCGCCGATGTGCTTCACAAGGCAGCCGATGTCGGTGTCCAGCTGTGCGGCGCCAAGGGCTATTCGACCGATACCCTGCTGGAGTGGATCTACCGCTATGCCCGTTGCGCCCGCCTCGTTGACGGTGCCTCGGAAGTCCACAAAATGGTGCTTGCGCGGTACTATGCAAAGCTCGGCAACGACTTCTGGAGTTGGGGTTAGGCAAGGAGTTTCCAGCCAGCGCCTAACAACGCGCAAATCGCAAGAGTTGCCGGAACGCCTAATTGGAGGCGAAATAGCGTTACCACTGCGACAGCCAATAACGGCAATGTCCCCCAGTCGATCGTCACCCATTGCGGCCAGGTTAAGTGGATCAGGCCGGCAGCCACCCGATCGACCTTGGCAAACATCACGTGCATTGCAAACCAGATTGTCAGGTTGAGGATGACCCCGACGACGGCTGCTGTGATTCCGGCCAACGCTGACGACATCCGTGGCATCGATTGCAACCGTTCCACATAGGGCGCTCCTGTGAAAATCCACAGGAAACACGGCGCGAACGTGACCCACAAGGTCATTCCTGCCGCCATCAGCCCGCCGGTCAGCGAGCCCAACAGACCGCTGGCCCGAAACCCGGCCAGAAAACCCACAAACTCGGTTACCAATATCAACGGGCCAGGTGTCGTTTCGGCCAAACCCAGTCCGTCGATCATTTCCGGTGCGGTCAACCAACCATATGACTCGACCGCTTGCTGACCCATATAGGCCAGCACCGCATAGGCCCCTCCGAAAGTAACCACGGCCAGTTTGGAAAAGAACAATCCGGTGGTGACAAGGATGTGGTCCGGATAAATCAGCCAGGCAACAAGGCCGACTGGTGCAAACCAGATCACCAGCCATAGAGCGATGGTCAACACTGTCGATGACCACCGCACCGCTTCTGGACTGTGGTCCATTATCCGCCGATCATTACGGGCCAGCCAGAAGCCAGCGATGCCGGCAGCAATCACCACCAATGGAAACGGAGCGTTCACAATAAACAGCGCCGCAAAGGCCAAACCGGCGATCCACCAGTCCGCCGACCGCTTCAGCGCCCGTTTGGAGATCCGCAGCAGCGCCTCAATGACGATCGCCAGCACGGCCACTTTGATGCCAAAAAACAACGCCGTCACCAGCGGCACTTTGCCGAACAGGGCATAGATGACCGACAGCGCCAACACGATCAGCGCACCGGGAATGACAAACAGCAAACCTGCCGCCAATCCGCCTTTCACACCGTGCAGGCGCCAACCGGCATAAGTCGCCAATTGCATGGCCTCCGGCCCAGGCAGCAACATGCAGAAGTTGAGTGCATTCAAGAACTGCTGCTCACTGAGCCATTTATGCTCGTCGACCAGCGTGCGATGCATTAGTGCAATCTGACCGGCCGGACCGCCGAACGACAGGACGCCGATCCTCGCCCAAACCTTTAGGGCCCTAAAATAGGAGATTTCTGGGGGTTGTTCCATCTCATTGCCCTAATTACGAGACCATCGGCTGCCGGTCATCGGTCTCACCCGCTGTCAACCGCAATCGCGTATAAAGGGCATCATAGACCGGCATACCCAGTTGCAGAGCATGCTGGTCGTTCCGGGCAATCGCCGCATTGCCGAGGGACACCGCGATCAGGCCGGCAGCCTCTGGTGCCAGTTCGTGGCGATTGGTTTCTGCGCCACGTATGATCACGGCGAGCTGTTTGACGACAGGATCGTTCATTTGGAACATCTCGACCAGTGCATCGAAACTGCATTCGGCACCATCGTGCTCGATCCCTGCTCCTGGTGTGTTGAACGCAATCGCATTCATTTCTTCTGCCACATCGAGAACCCAGTCAGTCTCAACGAAGTGAATTCTAGCGGCTGGATCGATGAACCTGCGGATCAGCCATGAACAGGCAATCCGGTCGATCCCTGCGCCAAGGCGAGTCACCCATTGGCTAGGCTGATCAGCATCGAAAGGCAACAATTCGCATTGCCCGACGGACGGCAGGTCCTGCTTCAGCCAACCTTCAACGCCGCCAGCCAGCACGCGTGCACAAAACCCATTGTCTCGCAAAGTCGCTCCCGTCATTTGGCTGACATTGTGGCCATGCATGCAGGCGAGCACCATAGGTTTGTCTCGTTCCTGTGTAGCGGCCCAGTCGGCGACGCGCATATGGTCGCGCCATCGTGAACCAGGAATGAAGCGGGACGCCGCCTCGATCGCCGGACGCCGACGCACATCGAAGATCCGCAACCGCTCATGGCGCGCCGTAACAGCCCACAATTCTTGTGGGGAAATAAAAAAATCGCCCATACCATGTTCCCTTCGAAAAGAAGCGAACGGCACTTGGGCGATCTGCCTAACGGGGCGGCCGAAATTGGCCCCGTGAGGCGCTAAATACACCAAATTCCACACTCGAACAAGCTTGTATGTTCAAAACAAGGTCATTGCTCTTGCACGACCCCATGGGTCCCGCCCTATATAGGGAAGGTATAGACAGGAATTGACCAACACACCCAATTTATGTCAGTATTACTGACCTAATCGCAATTTGGAGTTATGACAACGCCGCGTCTGCGGCCCAATAGCAGGATATGACATGCCGCTCGCCAAAGTGAGCCTTGATGACAAATATGATGTAACCAAGTCGCGGATTTTCCTGACCGGAACACAGGCCATCGTCCGCCTCACATTGATGCAGAAAGCGCGCGATCGGAAAGCCGGCCTCAATACCGCGGGCTACGTTACGGGATATCGCGGCTCGCCGGTTGGCGGGCTTGATCAGCAATTCGTCCGCGCCCAGCACCACATCGACGCAGCCAACGTCAAATTCGAATCCGGTCTCAATGAGGACCTTGCCGCCACCGCGCTGTGGGGTAGCCAGCAGGCTGAAATGCGCGGGGAAGGCGCCTATGACGGCGTTTTTGGCATCTGGTACGGCAAAGGCCCTGGTGTTGACCGGTGTGGCGATGTCTTCCGCCATGCCAATACGGCAGGCACGTCAAAACACGGTGGCGTGCTCGCTCTGATGGGCGATGATCACGGCGCTGAATCGTCAACCATACCGCACCAGAGCGAGTTTGCGTTGATGGACGCCATGATGCCGATCCTCAATCCGGCCGGCGTCCAAGAGATCCTCGACTATGGCCAGCTCGGCTTTGCCTTATCTCGCTATTCAGGTTGTTGGGTCGGTCTCAAATGCGTGCACGATAATATCGAGTCGACAGCAATCGTTGATGGTTCTTTGAACCGACTAAAAATCAAACTGCCCGATGACTTCAAGATGCCGGCCGGTGGTCTCAACATCCGCCCGTATGACGATCGGTTCGCTCAGGAGCGCCGCCTGCATCTGCACAAGCGCTTTGCCGCAACAGCCTTCGCCCGCGCCAACAATCTCAACGAGATTGTGCTGCGCGGTGGCAACTCTCCAAAGATCGGCCTCATTTCGTGCGGCAAAAGTTATCTTGATGTCCGTCAGGCACTCGATGAGCTGGGCATCGATGAAGTCCAATCCGCCAAACTGGGGCTACGCCTGCTCAAAATCGGTATGGTCTGGCCGCTCGATCCTGACATTATCAACGAGTTCGTTTCCGGACTCGACCTGGTGATTGTCGTTGAGGAAAAACGTTCGCTGCTCGAAAGCCAGCTGCGCGAGCAATTGTGTAATGAACGAAAAGCGCCGATGGTGATTGGCAAGAAGGACGAGAACAACAATCACCTATTCCCGGCATTTCGCACGCTGGAACCCAACCAGATCGCCATCGCGATTGCCGAGAGACTACTCAGGAAGCGCAAGAGTGCGCCGATCGCCGCGCGGCTCAACGCCATCAAGTCGGCCATGGGCAATGTTCGCAACAGCACCGATCTGGCCGATCGCATTCCCTATTTCTGCGCCGGCTGCCCGCATAATTCATCGACCGTGTTGCCTGATGGCGGGCGCGGTTATGCCGGCATTGGTTGCCACTGGATGGTACAATTCATTCCCGAGCGCAATACTGAGGGTGCCACCCACATGGGCGGCGAGGGCGTCAACTGGATCGGCGAGGCGCCGTTCTCCACACGCAAGCATATTTTCCAGAACCTTGGTGATGGCACCTACAATCATTCCGGGCTGCTGGCGATCCGCGCTGCGGTCGCGGCGGGCGTCAACATCACCTACAAGATTCTTTACAACGACGCCGTCGCGATGACCGGCGGCCAACCGCACGAGGGTGGTCTGGACGTGCCCACAATCGCTCATCAGGTGCGCGCCGAAGGCGTTGAGCGGATCGAAATTGTGTCCGACGAACCGGAAAAATATTCCGGCATCAGCTTCCCGCCGCACACAGGTATCCACCATCGCGACCAGTTGCAGGCATTGCAGAAAGATTTGATGGACGTTCCAGGTGTTTCTGCACTGATCTATGACCAGACCTGCGCCGCCGAAAAACGCCGTCGCCGCAAGCGCGGTACGTTCCCCGATCCCAAACGCCGCGTGCTGATCAACGAACTGGTCTGCGAAGGTTGCGGCGACTGCGGCGTGCAATCCAACTGTGTAGCGATCGCTCCGGTCGACACCACCTACGGCCGCAAGCGCAAGATCGATCAATCGGTCTGCAACAAGGATTATTCCTGCCTCAACGGCTTCTGCCCGAGCTTTGTCACCGTTGAAGGAGGTGAACTGGTACGCGGCGTCGAAACTGCCAAACTGCCAGGCGACACTCAAGTGTTCCCGATCCTGCCAGACCCCGACATACCAGCGCTCGACCGGCCTTGGTCGGTGATGGTGACGGGCATCGGCGGCACTGGCGTTGTTACCGTCGGGCAGTTGCTCGGCATGGCCGCGCACCTGGAAGGCAAGGGCGCCGGAATCATCGACATGGCTGGACTGTCGCAGAAGAACGGTGCGGTGGTCACCCACCTGAAACTTGCCGCATCACCTGATGACATCGCCTCGATCCGCATCGAGACCGGCGGTGCTGATCTGATCCTGGGATGTGATCTGGTGACCTCAGCATCCGAGCGCATCCTATCAAGGGCGTCGCGTGATCGCACATTTGCGGTGGTCAACACTCACGAGCAGATGCCGGCCCAGTTTACCCGCGATGCCGACTTCGAGCTGCCATCGCAGAAAATGTCCCTGCAGATCGAGGCGCGCGTTAAACCCGATGGCGCCGAATTTATCAATGCAACCCGTATCGCCTCCGCTTTGCTCGGCGATTCGATCGCCGCTAACCTGTTCACCCTCGGCTTTGCTTACCAGAACGGCCATATTCCGCTGTCGGCGCAGGCCATTGAGAAGGCGATCGAGATCAACGGCGTCGCCGTGAAGATGAACCAGCAAGCATTCCTGTGGGGTCGCCGCGCTGCCCACGATCTGGGCGCCGTTGAAGCCGTCCTCGGCACATCGGTATCACAGGATACGCCGAAGGAAACACTCGATCAGATCATCGATGACCGGGTCGCGTTCCTGACCGATTACCAGGATGCCGAATACGCCGAACAGTACCGTCGCTTTGTCGACGAAGTGCGTATTGCCGAGACCGATGTGGCCTCGGGTTCAACCCGCTTAAGCCAGGCAGTCGCCCGCTATCTGTTCAAATTGATGGCCTGCAAGGATGAGTATGAAGTTGCCCGGCTTTACACAGGCAAACCATTTGCCGATCAGCTCGGCAAGACTTTCAAAGGCGACTACACGCTAAAATTCCACCTTGCACCGCCGCTCCTGGCTAAACGCGATCCGGCCACCGGTCATCAGGTCAAGCAGGCCTTCGGACCATGGATGATGAATGCCTTCACTCTGCTCGCACGCCTCAAGTGGCTGCGTGGTTCGGCCTTCGACATTTTCGGCTACGCTGCTGAGCGCAAACGCGAACGCGCCTTAGTCGGGGAATACCGTCAGACGATCACTGAAATGCTCGTCGGTCTGAATGCCAAAAACTTGTCTCTGGCTGTGGACATTGCCTCCATACCAGAGCACATCCGCGGCTACGGTCATGTCAAGGAACGCCATTTGGCCGAGGCAAAAGCGCGTGAAAGCGAACTCTTGAACGCCTATCGGGCTGGCAAGACCCGCGCGCCCTTGCAACTTGCGGCAGAGTGACTCGGCATTT
>JAEKFU010000720.1 GCA_016522385.1 Pseudomonadota bacterium | reverse complement strand
TGCATAAAGGCTGCAGAAGCGGCTGAGCCCGCCTTCAAGGGCAGGATATTTGCATAACAGGCCGACATATTCCGGCAGCACCGGCCCGAACGCGTTGTCGACATGAAACACCAACTCGACATTGGTTGCCGAGCCGCGCACGCCATATTCGTAAACTTTGCCGGTATCGGTCACATCATAGAGCACCGTGCCGTCCCACTTCTGGGCAACCTGAGTCCCGATGCGCTGGCCGATGACCCAGAAACAAGCCACCATGATCTCTTCCGGGTACTCATCCATCGGCAGGCGGTCGAGGACGGTGAACCCGCAACCATGATCGAGAATGTCCTTCGAGCGATCTAGGGCGGAGATGAGGTTGGGCAACTCGAAATCTCCGATCGATCTCAGCACGGTCGGTAGGGGCCGGCGCTGCATGGTGTCGGCCATGATGTGAATCTCGTCCACCGCCGCAGTGCCAAGCGGCACCAGCCAGTCGGCCTCAGCAATATCGGCAGCGAGCCAGGCCTGCGTCACGCCGACCGGTGTGCCGGAAAACGGTGTGGCTTCATTGCTGAGATCAAGTGCTGCCAGGCTCATCGGAGTTCTCCCGAAATCAGCATGATTAGAGGATAAACTTGTAGGTTTTGCCCGGCAATGCAAGCCCCGGAATTCAGAACTCCGGCCGGGCTGACGCAGCCGAAGGCCCCACAATTTGCGTTAGCGTGCGCGGTTACCGACAGGTCGAACGCAAGACATAAAGTCGTCGACCTTCGTATAGGCAATAAATTGAATACAAAGCGCCTAGAAAGGTCTTATGCTGCTCCGGTCCGCCATCCTCGGCGAACCAAACGAGCCGGCGCAAGGGGAATCCGGCGGCTGCCGGTTCAAATTCATACTAACGGAGGAGCAGGTCATGACGGAGAGCGTCTACAAAGTTGTTGAATTGGTCGGCACCAGCACAGAGTCCTGGGAAATGGCAGCCAGGGCGGCCGTGGAAAGAGCGGGACAGAGCCTCAGAGACCTACGGGTGGCGGAGGTGTCCGAGCAGGACATGGTGCTCAAGGACGGTAAGGTCCAAGCGTACAGAGCCAAGGTCAAAGTCTCCTTCAAATATGAAGGCAGCTAACCCAGCGCTCGAGGCCACACAGCCTGCTATCGTGTCAGGATAACCGGATTTCGGCTGGGTGGCATCGATATTCGGCTTAAGCCAGATTCAGGGCATGCGGGTAGCTTCACGCCGCGACAACCCGTCTCGGTGGGCGGCGAACGGTTTATCGTGTCCAGGACGTAGATTTGGAGCACGTCGGCAGAGGTGCAGGGTCACTAATGATGAAGATCGATTCTAGGTTTTTCCGGGGGTCCAAGCCCTCGTTCACGAGCTTGTTGTTGGGAATTCTAGCGGTACAGCCTGATGGAAGAAGTGGCCGCCTGACTGCGCAGGAACTGGCGAAAACCGTTGCGAATTATGGGCCGCGTTTGTCCGAATTTACCGAACAAGCTCTGCTGTTCGCGGATACGTATGCGATTGATCGGAAACACGACGAATGGGACATCGACCTGCCGCTATGGACTGGCGAAGAAGGGTAAAGCGATCTCACGCTTTCGCTTGATTTGATTTCGTCGAATGGCGAAACCGAATTGAGGACTGACGATTTGCATGTGCTTTAGAATTCATTGACGGCTCGCCGTTCCATGGCGACCACAATTGCATTGATCAAGGAGAGCACGCATGACCGACAACGTATTGCACGAGGATCTGGGCAACGGCGTTGCCGTCATGACGCTCAACCGGGCGCCGGTCAATGCGGTCAACCCAGCGTTTTTGTCTGAGGTCGAAGCGCGCCTGAAACGGCTTGAAGACGATGAGGCAGTGCGGGTTGTCATCCTAGCCAGTTCATTCAAGGTGTTCTCAGCCGGGCTCGACCTGAAAGAGGCGCAAGATTTCTCAGATTCTGATCAGGTTGCCATTGTCGATGCCCTCAACAGCACGTTTGCCGCGCTGTTCCGGTTCCGCAAGCCGCTGGTAGCTGCGGCCAGCGGGGCGGCGATTGCCGGCGGTCTGTTCTTCATCCTGTGCGCCGATCATGCGGTGACCCATGAAGCGGCGCAATTCGGACTGGCCGAAGCGCGGGTCGGGGCCAGTTTCCCGATCGGCCCACTGGAGATCGCCCGCGCAACATTGCCGCCCACTGCCCTCACCCGGCTGATGCTGACCGGTCGGCCCGTCAGCGCGCAAAAGGCAATGGAGATCGGTTTCATCCACGAGGTTGTCGAGGAAGGTGCGATCATGGAGAAGGCCGAGACCGCCGCGCTGGAGTTGGCGGCGGTTCCGCGCAAGGCATATGCCGCGATCAAGGCGCAGATGCGCGCACCGGCCCTTACGATCATCGATCAAGCCATTGCCAACAAGTCGGATCCGGCCCGCAACGGCTGGTTCACCGATGAAACCAAGGCGGCGATGAAGTCCATGCTCGAGTGAGCGGGACGGCTGTCGGTTCGCGCACGGGGAAGAGCCAGGCTGCGATAGACGGCAATATCTTGCAATCTGCCCAGGTCGAACTATTTGATCGATATGGCCGCAAACATCTCCATTCAGCTTGGCGTCCCGAAAGATCAGATCAAATGGGCAACGCAGCTGTACTGCAAAGCCTTTGCTGCAAAACTGTCACCGTTTCTTGGACCTGAGGACCTTGCGGCAAGATTTCTAGCGTCCAGCTTGGTCGCAAATCGTGCGTTTGTTGCACTGGAAGGCGGCATAGTCGTCGGAATTGCCGGTTTCAAGGTGGCGGGAAAAGGGTTGTTCCAGCCGTCGCTTAGGCAATTCCTTGTTGCCTATGGCTGGTTGGCGCCGGTTCGCGCCTTGGGCCTGGCGTTGCTTGAGCGAAGGGAAAGACCTGATTGCCTGTTGATGGACGGCATCGCGGTTTGTGAGACCGCACGCGGCAAAGGCATTGGCACGCGACTCCTGAAGGCGATCGAGAACCATGCCAGATCCATTCGTGTGAACAGCATCCGTCTCGATGTGATTGATACCAATCCCGGTGCAAGACGGCTCTATGAACGCGTCGGATTCGTACCCGTAAGGACGTCCGGCATTGGTCCGCTTCGCCTGCTGTTTGACTTCAGACGTTCAACCGAAATGAGAAAGCCACTGACGTCAGCAGATTGAGCGATTGCGGGCAGGCGCGGCGCGACATTCTGTGATGGTGACAGAATGCCGGCCAATCAAGTGAGGTTGTTGCCACTGCCTCAGTGGTTGATGCGGCTGTGGTCGACGTTGCAGCGCACCAGGCCGATGTCTGGGCCGCCGCGCACGTGATAGACATCATGCTGATAGACCCGGCGACAAGCCTGCCACAGGCCTTCGCCGGGATAGGCTTCAATGGTCACCCAGATCAGTGCGAGGCCATCGCCACGCAACGAATTGGCACTGGCAGTAGACATGGCCATGGTGGCCGCGACGCCAACTGCGGTAATGGTCAGAACAATTTTGCGTAACATCGTTCGGAATCCTTACTATTTCAAAAGGTTAGCGGACGAGTCGCGACCCATATTTACTCAATACAGGCCGATCGTGCGCTTGTGCGGATCAGACTTTGATCCGCTCTCATGAGTGAAGATAACGAGGCTGAAGGCGACTTGCTGTGCAACATGTCACCTAGTGGCAACATGGCCCAATCCTACCTAGGCGGGAAATTTGAAAGTATTCCGGTGATTATCGTCGTTATTAATGCGTTACGCGGAACCTTGCACCAAGCTTGAGCGCAATTCTCGTCGATTAAACATTCATTAACACAAAGACTTCACCATCCAGCTATTCACAAATGCAGCGTTGGCTGGCGACACTGACGCTATGGACACTCTGGATATTGGGGGTGCCATGGTAAATATAGTAGCCCATCCGGTCTTTAGGGCAGCAACGCGCCTCTGCATCATTGCCGGGGCGTTTTGGGTCTATATGTGCGGCGATCAGGCCCTGGCCATGAAAGTCGATCCGATATGGGCTGCCAAGCATTTCCATTCGGCGCGTTCAGTGCCTTTGTTGGCGCGCAAGCATGATCTGTTGACATCGACCTATTCGCGCGGGCCGCATACACGTGCCGCGTTACCGTCGGTGCTGCAATATGCCCGCGAGGTGCGCGGCATCAAGATCACGCCGACATCGGCGAGCTGGAAGGTCAACGGCTTAAGACCCCAGCTTGTCAAGATGCTGATCAAGGTACAGCTGCATTTCGGGCAGCCCTTGCACATGGTCTCGGGCTGCCGCAGCAAGAAGCACAACCGTCGGGTCGGCGGAGCGCGGCGCTCACAGCATCTGCACTGCAACGCGGCCGATTTCGAAATCCCAGGCGTTTCCAAGTTTGAGCTCGCTGCTTATCTCAAGCAAATGCCGGGGCGCGGTGGTGTCGGCCTTTATTGCCGCTCAAGCTACGTGCATCTGGATCTCGGGCCAAAGCGCGAATGGCGATGGGGTTGCAAGAGGCGCAAGACGCAAAGAAAAGTCGCAAAACTGAATAGCAAGCATAAGTCGACCCGGGGGCTGAAAAAGGCAGAGGTAAAGAGAAAGACGAGCGATCGGAATTTGTACGGTCGGTAGGGCTGCAATGGCTTCGTCTAACGTTCCATACTTTTCACATTGAACCCCATGCTTCCCCCTGTGTAGGATGCCGCCATACCCACACAGTCAGTGAGAGGCGTTATGCACAAAGCACTGCTTATCGATCCCGACAAATGTACCAGCTGTCTGCAATGCGAGATGGCCTGTTCGTTTGAGAATGAAGGGGTCTTCAATCCGGCAAAATCGCGGATCAAGATTTTCGAGTTCGAGCACGGACGGCGGGCGGTGCCTTATACCTGTACGCAATGTGCCGAGGCGTGGTG
>JAEKFU010000222.1 GCA_016522385.1 Pseudomonadota bacterium | reverse complement strand
GGACGGGCTGAAGGGAACATGCGTCCCCCCATGTATATCCACTTGTGAGGGGCCGTTAGCCAGGGCGAGGGGCATGAGTACAGCTTGCAGCACAAGTGGGGCACTGCCGGCGCTGCCGCCCTTACGTGCGGAGGCAACGTCGAAAACATAGTGACCGGTCTGCACCGCCTGACCAGGGGTGAAGTCAAGCGATTGAGAGTGAAGTCTATCGCCTGTGACCCGAGACGAGCAAAGCGATGCCACCGCGCGTACGGCGGTCAAATGTTGTGCAGCAAGTCCAGGGCGCCGTCGGCGAGCGCGAATGTTCACAAGCCGCACCGGCCGCCCAGTGATCGCGGCAAGGCTCAACGCTGACCGCAGAATCTGTCCGCCACCCTCACCATGCGAACCGTCTATGACCAGCCGTTTGGTGCCTCGTTTGCTCGCCGATAAGCGTGTCATGGCCGCGCCTTTACTCTTCCTGAAGACGGGACCACCGCGTTGGACGGGCACGTGACCGTTGCCCGTTGTCGGGCATTTTTTGTTTGCGCCGATGACCAGATACGCGTCAGACCGTGGCTCCACATCAAACTTCAACGATACCAGGGCCTGCGTTGCCTTGTCGAAATAACTGAACACCGTGTTCCGGAAAGGGTTCAAGTCGAATGGCCCATCCGGAACCCTTGCCAGCGCAATTGCAGCTTCGGAGGACGCATTCGATCGGCTCATGAGAGGCCATGATTGGCGACTGCATGTGCTTTAGGGTCGGTTGGGATACGTGCGCCAAATTCACCACACCCTGGGCAGAGCTCAACCCGACCCGATACTGAGCACCACCAGGTCACTCCGCGGATCGTGGCCAAAATAGCAGGGCCAGGACAATAACCCAGACAATGCCCCAGCCGATCCAAGTGATCTTGGGATGAGCCGCCTGCCACTCCAGAATTCGTTTATGCAAGGTCATTATGGGTATCCCGATCCAATTGTCACCACACCCCAAGGGCTCTTCGCTGAATTCTTTAGTCGAGACTGTTCCGCTAACATGGCCAAGCATCGCAGCTGCTCGCAAAATGCATTCGCCATCATCATCGCTTGTTCACAATCATTCTCAGCAATTCTGGCAACTGAGAAGATCTGTGGTGTTGACTTGGGTCAATTCCGATGACTCGTGCGCTGGATATTTTGGGGCTTGGACCCACCGCAACACGCCAGTGGCTGGTGGAGTGCCAACCGACAAATGCTGGGCGAAGTACGAGATGTCATGACGCCAATAAGAATTGTGAAAGGCCTCGATGTGCCAATCACGGGGGCGCCAGAACAGGAAATCACTGACGGTGCCCAGGTGTCCAGCGTCGCTGTGATTGGCACCGATTACGTCGGCTTGCGGCCTTTGATGCAGGTAGAGGAGGGAGAACGGGTCAAACTGGGACAGCCGCTGTTCGCCGACAGCAAAGCAAAACGCATCGCGTTTACAGCACCAGGCGGTGGCCGCGTGGCCGCGATCCACCGCGGCGCCAGACGGGCGCTACAATCGGTCGCCATCGAACTCGATGGCGACGAGGAGATATCGTTTCCATGCTGGTCTGAGGCCGAACTTGTTGCGCTTCGCCGCGACCAAGTGCAAGACGGGTTGCTGACCTCAGGGCTTTGGACGGCTCTTCGAACTCGGCCCTATAGCCGTCGCGCTGATCCCGAAACTTCGCCGGCGGCAATCTTCGTTACCGCAATGGACAGTAATCCGCTGGCTGCCAAGGCTGAGCTGATTATCAACGCCGAACCGGCGGCATTCGCCAACGGCCTTACCGTGATTTCCCATCTGACTGACGGCAAAGTTTACGTATGCCAGAAACCGGGCGCCGGACTTCCGACTGGCGGCCGAAAAAATATCCAGGCCGTTGAATTTGCGGGTCCTCATCCTGCCGGTCTGGTGGGGACTCACATTCACATGCTCGATCCGGTGGGCGCCAGAAAAACCGTTTGGCACCTCAACTACCAAGATGTCATCGCTGTTGGACGTCTTTTCACGACTGGCCGGCTTCGTCTAGAGCGGGTCATTTCACTCGGCGGACCATCAGTCAAGACGCCTCGACTCGTGCGAACGCGCCTGGGTGCAAGCATAGACGATTTGGTCTTGGGCGAGCTGACAGATCCCACAAGTCGTGTGATCTCCGGCTCGGTTCTGTCGGGCCGTCAGGCCGTCGGGCCGGAAGCCTATCTTGGCCGTTTTCACAATCAGATTTCTGCGATTGCCGAAGAGGTTTCGGTCGTTGGCGATAGATTCCCAAAGACGCCTTCGCGTCCATTCACCGCCTACAGCGCGCTCGTAACCGGTCGCCCGTCAAGACATCAGTTTGCACTTACCACGGCACAACATGGCAACATCGGGCCCATGGTTCCGTTTGGTGCGTATGACCGAGTCATGCCGCTCGATGTTCTCCCAACCCCACTAATTCGTGCACTGATGGTTGGTGATTCAGAAATGGCACAGGCTCTCGGTTGTCTTGAATTGGATGAAGAAGATCTGGCGCTCTGCACGTTTGTTTGTCCCGGTAAAATTGACCACGGCAATCTCCTGAGACAGATGCTCGAACGTATTGAAAAAGAAGGATGATGACCAGCATCCAAACCATTATGAGCCGTTTGCTGCCGGCTGGCCGATCGGCGCCGCTGTTAAGGCTTTTGGGCCTGCGCTCGACGGGGTCGACATTTCACAACGCTGCGGTTGTAACGACCAGCGCTCCTCATGTTCGCGATGCCATGAATCTGAAACGAGCGATGAACATCGTCATCCTGGCTCTCGCTCCGTGTGTTCTCGTCGCGATTTACAATACCGGCTATCAGGCCAACGTTCTGATGTCACAGGCCGGCTTGTC
>JAEKFU010000190.1 GCA_016522385.1 Pseudomonadota bacterium | reverse complement strand
CACCGTGGTCGCCCCTAGTCAAATGTAGCCACCATGCATTCCCTGCCGGTTCTTGTGGTTCACAGAAGGCCTCCCAGCTCATCACCTCACCCTTTCAAACTACATTCCCGGCAATTTCGCGTTGATCTACATCAACAAGGGATAGCGTCAAGTTCGTAACAACACTTACTCGCATCGCGAGCCGCCGGGAATTGAGATGAAAGCCTTGACTGGCTGACTTCTCCTTATGGCACGTCCCGGACTTATAGCGGCTGTTCACAGGTAGTCCGGGTTCCTCCTGAAAGCGGACGCTCTGGCGAAATCGGTCGGCTTAGCACCACCTTTCAGACGTCAACTGAGCGCGCATCAGTAGTCAGCGACATCACTCGTTGTTGCTGCCCTGAGGCGCCAAGAGCTCCTTGAAACGTTCCTGGATTTCCAGTGGCGCTGATTGCAACTGGGCGCGCAGCTCTTTGACGAGTTTGGCCATGATGTCCCTGATATCCGCTTCGCCGGCGCCATGCGCCATGCTCCAGCTCAGCCCCTGCAGCAAATCCCGTCCTCTCTCATGTTGCAGGATGATTTCGACCACTCTGCGCACGGCCTCATCGTCGCCGTCGTGCAGCATGCGGCTGGAATTGGCGATATAGGCGACCTCGACGTTGCCATGGTCAGCCAACGATCGTGACAGGGCCAGCTTGCGTGGCGCTGGCAGCCGGTTCAGCAGGTTGCCGAGGTCACCGAACTTGCTGCCGGCAATAAGGTTCTGGGCAGCGATCAGATCCTGCGTACGGTATGCTTCGATGCGTGACGCCTTCGTCGCCTCGGCAACCGGTCCGCCGATCCTGTCGATCGCCCGTTCCGCTGCCTTGCGCAGTCGGTCATTCTCGCTGTGAAGCGCCCCGGCGAGGCTGGTTGCCACGGGCTGCGCGGCCGGCCCGATCGAGCCGAGCGCGTTGACCGCCGCGCGCCCTACATCGTCGTCCGGGTCACCCAGCAGATTGCCGAGATCCTCCACCGCGGGAGCGGCATCCTCGCCGAACCGCGCGATCGCGTTTGCCACCAGAATACGGGTGTATTTGCCTTTGTCCGTCAGCGCCAACTGAAGGTCCGGCAGCGCCTTCAGCACGCCAAGCTTGCTTAGTGCATCGGCGGCCATGCCTCTATGGGCGGAATTCTCGCTGCGTACGATCCGGCGCAGTTCATTGATCACACCGGCATCCTTCACGCCGATCTTGCCCACTGCCTGGATTGCATTTGCACCGATCTTTCGACTCGTCAAGTAGGGAATAAGGTGCGGTGCCGCGCGGTCTGCCGCCGGGCCGAAGGCGCCGAGTGCATTGGCTGCTGCCCCGGGGCTGTGGCCCTTGTCAAGGGCGGCAATCAGCGCATCGATGGCCCGCTCGGACGGTCCGAGCTTGCCCAGTTCCGACATCGCCAGCGAATTGATGAAGTCATCCGGGTTGGCCACATCGGCCATCAGGTCTTTGAATGGATCGATGTCTGCCGGCGGCTGCGCGGCTTCATCGGCAAGCTGGGCTTCGGTCATGCCCATCGCTGTGATCGCCCTGGCAAGTTTGGACTTCGCGCCGGGGCTGAGACGGGGATCCCGATAGGCCCGCAGCAACGTCGGCAACGTATTCGCCGCCCGCTCGCCGGAGGCGGTGAGATTGTCGAGGCCGGCGGTCAGCACACCCTCATGCGGCCGCGGGCGGCGCAGCTCCTGCCGCATCAGGAAGGCACTGTGCTCGGCCGAGCGGCGAAGTTCCTCATCGCTTGCCTTGCTGGCGAATTCCCTGGCGTGAGATTTTGAATCTTCTGCCAGCGCCTTTTGTCCATCCGCCGTCCCGATCCTGTCCAGCGCCATCCGGGCCGCCATGCCGACCCATTCGTTGGGCTCGTCCGCGTCCTGCAGGATCTCGATCAGTACGTTGGATGCCGCTTCTGCAGCCGGTCCGATATCGCGCAAGGTCTCGATCAGCGCAATGCGTTTCTGCACGGTACTCTTGTCGTGCCGCTTGATAGTCTCGAGCTCGCGGATGATGAGCGGCACCACCTGATCGGGCGCCTCCTTGCCCAGCTGTTCGATACGCTTCTGCGCTGCCATGCGGGTGGCGATGTCGGTATCCGGCCAGACATTCCGCTTGATGATCTCGATCAGTTCCGCCGGTTTGGCGACTGCCACGTGATCACGGTCATTCGTTTGGGCAACGGCCTGCTGACAGCCGAGGGCGATGACCAGGATTACAAGAAGGAATCTCAGGGCGCGCAAATGCATCTCAGTACCTACGTATTGTCAAAAGGGCGTGAGGTTGCATTTGCTCACAATATCATTCCGGTGTGAACTCCGCCGTTCGCAGACAAAGCGGACTTTTCATAACAGTCTGCCGCCGTATGCTACTCGGCTCGATGAGCACATTACGTGCTGGTTCGACTAATTAGGCCGACAGGGCTGCGCCTTACGCGATAGTCAAAACCAGAGACTCAACTGCGCATCAAATGAACGGATTGATTGGAAGTCTGACACTGGCACATCGCTGCCGGTCCGGCGAAGTCTGAAACACGTCCGCTTTAACTCAC
>JAEKFU010000186.1 GCA_016522385.1 Pseudomonadota bacterium | reverse complement strand
CAAATCCGGTCACTCGGCTAGTTACGGAACGCAGCGCGATGTGGGTCATCGGGCAAGTTCCGTAACGACGTCCGATGGTCGGATTTGGGCCACCGAAGGCCGTGTTTCTGCGCCCGCTGGACGTCGTGATGCTCCGCTTGTGGTCAACCAGACCACGGCGCGAAGCATGCCTAGCCAGCAGACGCAGAAACGCGGTCAAATGATTCCACATGAGAAAGAAACGCTCTAGTGGTCAGGCAAAACTGTCCGGCAATTCAGATTTGCGCCTTTTTACGAACTCTGCCAATGCGTCTGAAATCGTCGCGTCCATGGCCGGCTGTTCGTATGTCTCAAGCAGTGCACGGCGCTTTGTTCTGGCACGTTCGGTGGCGTTCAGCTCGCCGTCGTCCCGCCATTGCTCGAAAGAGTTCGTGTCAAACAGTCCAGCATCAAAAAACGCGTCACGGTAGCGCTCCAGGGTGTGAGCGGTCGCCAGAAAGTTACCGCCGGGACCCGCCTCGCCAATCGCATCCAGTGCCAGCGCCTCACGAGACGTGTCAAAACCGTCTTCAAATCGTGCAGCCATTCCGAGCATTTCGCAGTCGAGCAGCAGTTTGTCGAGATCAAGACACAGGCCACCCTCTACATTGCCGGTCGCATGGATCATGAAATGGGCGCCGGACAGCAATGCGGCCTCGAAATTGAGCGCCGTTTCGAGACCAGCCTGATAGTCGGCGGTTTTGGCGGCCGAGGTTGCCGAGCCGCATCGAAATGGCACGCCGAGCCGGCGCGCGAGCTGGCCCGCGGCAAGAAAGCACTTCCAGGTCTCATCATAACGCACAGGCGCACCGGTCTTCATGTTGAGACCCGTCGAAAGGTAACCAAAGATCACCGGAGCCCCCGGTTTCACGAGCTGCGTAAGGGCTATGCCCACCAACGCCTCCGCGAGGGCCTGGGCAAGCATACCGGCTGAAGTCACCGGACCACCTGCGCCGCCAATCACGAAGGGCGTTATCACCGTACCTTGACCCGCTGCCGCGTAGACCCGCAGTGCCGCTAGCATGGTGCCGTCAAGCACCAATGGTGAATTGACATTGATGAGGCCCAAAACGCAGCAGTTCTCAGAAACGAATTTCTCTCCGAATGCAATCTGCGTCATCCGAATGGAATCCAGCGCGCGCTCACCTGAGGTGACGCCGCCCATATAGGGCTTGTCTGAGAGACGAAGATGGGCGTCCACCATGTCGAGATGGCGTTTGGATACGGGAACGTCAGTTGGTTCACAAACGGTTCCACCCGAATGATGCAGGTACGGTGACAGATAGACCAGCTTGACGACCGTCTCGAAATCCTCCAGGCGCGCGTATCTGCGTTCCATATCGCTGGCGCGGATGAAGGGTGCACCATAGGCTGGGGCGAACACGACATTGTTGCCGCCGATCTCAACGTTTCGGGCCGGATTGCGCGCATGCTGGGTGAACCGGGCCGGTGCGGTCGCCTGGATGATTGAAC
Organism: Pseudomonadota bacterium; assembly: GCA_016522385.1. Classification (GTDB taxonomy): domain Bacteria; phylum Pseudomonadota; class Alphaproteobacteria; order Rhizobiales; family Aestuariivirgaceae; genus JABDJG01. The sequence continues at coordinate 1,740 of JAEKFU010000186.1, read as the reverse complement.
GGCACACGCCGGCTTCAAATCGGACCCGTTCACCCTTGACGTCGGCGCCTGCGTCCTTGAGCAATCGCAACGAGGGCTCGTCATCCCTTATTTCAACGCCGATTTCCCTCAGGATTCGATCCGCCGCCGCTTCGACCTCGTCCAGTGCAGGATCATCCAGGATTTCGTATGGCTTCAAACGCCGAACGACAAAGGGTGCGACCGGATCGCACGTGTGAGCAGTCGAGGCTTTGCGTCGCGCGCGACTGCGGTGTCTCCCCACTCGGGTCACGCCAAGACTCCTCCCAATTTCGCACCCGGCCTCAAGCGCCGTTGCAGACAACAGTCCAACACAATACACCGCTGCAATGTCTAGAGCGTGTCTTTCTCATATGGAACCATTTGATGGTCCAAATCCGGTCACTCGGCTAGTTACGGAACGCAGCCCGATGTGGGTCATCGGGCAAGTTCGGTAACGACGTCCGATGGCCGGATTTGGGCCACCGAAGGCCGTGTTTCTGAGCCCGCTGGGCGTCGTTATGCTCCGCTTGTGGTCAACCAGACCACGGCGCGAAGCATGCCTAGCCAACCGACGCAGAAACGCGGTCAAATGATTCCATATGAGAAAAACACGCTCTAATGGAAGCACCATTCAAAAAGCCTGGTGATGCCGGTTGCGCTTGTGGTTCAGCACGCCGGAACATGACCGGAAATGAAATGACCAACCAGGACGGTGTCAAACCAATGGCGCCAGGCGGCACCGCTAGTCAGCGGTGCAAGCTCGATTCTTTCGTCGGAGAACACGCCGCCGGCCTTCAGCACCGCCTTATCCGCGTCCTCCAGATCGCGGCCCTCCTGGTCGAGCGTCAGGATGGCGTCACCGCCGCTCAGCGCGATGAGCGCCGTTCCGGACCTGCCGTCCTGCTGCCAGGCAAAGCGCCAGCCATCCCTCTCTCTCGTCCCCTCCCCCATGGCGATCGACGCAACAAAACCGTTGTACCGCCCGGCAACTAGGGTGGAAAAGATGCCGACGGCATAGGCGCGCGTAGCGTCCTGCCAGAGCCAGACCTGGCGGATCTTTGCATGTGCGCCCGTGCACTCGATCTTTGCGAACGGTCCGCGGAATTGCAGCATTTGCTGTGCCGGTACCGGATTGACCGGCGGTGGCGCCTTGGCGAACCGGTGTTGCTGCTCGCGGACCTCGACCGACAGTACAGCGGCATCCACCTGTGTGATGCTGATGTCGAACGGCAGCCCGGCCGGTGGCTTCAGGCTGGCCTTCCATTGCCGCGGATGATCATCGCTCTTTTGCAGTCCGGACCCTTCCGGGCCGGAGTGACATTCGGCGTCATCCTGGCACTGGTAGAACAGCCAGACACGGCCCTCGGCATTGATGATGAGACGGGTGAGATGCGAGCGCCCCTCGACTTTCCAGTGACCAGTCGGCTCGCCCTCGGCAGCGCCAGTGAAGGGCCCGAAATAGCTTCCATAGGTTTCCGGGCTGCGAAACTTGGCCTGGAACAACAGCCGATTGCTTTCCCGAAGCACCTCGCCCAGGCGCTGCGATTCGCGGCCGAGCTGGACCCACTTGTAGCTCATGCCGCCGCCGATCACGAGGAGTGCGACAGCCACCAGCGCCGCCAATTTCCGCCACTTCTTGAAGTAGAGGAGCGCCGCTGCCGATCCGTAAAGGCCGACGAGCGCCTGGCTGATGAGAAGGATGTCCAGCCGGATCGCAGCGAACGACCAGATAAACATCCG
>JAEKFU010000117.1 GCA_016522385.1 Pseudomonadota bacterium | reverse complement strand
ACACAGCTGCTGACTGGGGACACAGCACCATTCAATTGCGCCATGACATACTAAGAACCGCCAGCCAAGAAATCTTCGACAGGCGCGATGAAATCGGTCGCTTGCTCTCGCGTGAAGAAGGCAAGACGCTTGCCGAGGGTCTTGCCGAGACCGTACGCGCAGCGCAGATTTTTGAATTCTTCGCCGGCGAATGTTTGCGTTTGACCGGTGATAAGCTGGCCTCGGTCAGGCCTGGCATTGATATCGAGGTGACACGCGAACCGGTTGGTGTGGTTGGCCTAATCACGCCCTGGAATTTTCCGATCGCCATACCAGCATGGAAGATTGCTCCCGCGATCTGCTGCGGCAATCCAATCGTTTTCAAACCGGCCGAACTGGTGCCTGGCTGTGCCTGGGTGATAACCGATATCCTGCACCGCGCCGGCATGCCGCCAGGAACGCTCAATCTGGTTAATGGGCCAGGCTCGGTGGTCGGCCAGGCGATCCTCGATGACCCCAGGGTCAAGGCGGTGAGCTTCACAGGATCTCAGGCGACAGGCGCCCGAGTTGCCGAAGCGTGTGTTCGGCACATGCGCAAGTTCCAGCTCGAGATGGGTGGTAAAAATCCTCTGGTGATTCTAGATGATGCTGAGGTGGAAAACGCGGTTGAATGTGCCGTCAACGGGGCATACTTTGCGACCGGTCAGCGCTGTACCGCCTCATCGCGATTGATCGTCACGGAAGGCATTCACGGGCGGTTTGTCGAGGCTTGCGTTGAGCGTATGCGTCAGCTTGTAGTCGGCGACGCGCTCGACAGCAGGACGGACATCGGTCCGGTGATTGATGAAACCCAGCTTAGGCAGGATCAGGACTATATTGAGATCGGTCGGCGTGAAGGCGCCACCCTGCGGGCCGGCGGCGAACGGCTCAATCTGAACAGACCAGGCCATTATCTCCAGCCGGCACTGTTCACAGACACAACAAATGCGATGCGGATCAACCGGGAGGAGATCTTCGGTCCGGTGGCATCGGTAATCCGCGTCCGCGACTACGAAGAAGCACTGCAGACGGCCAATGACACGCCTTTCGGTCTTTCCGCGGGCATCTGCACGACCAGCCTGAAATATGCCTCACACTTCAAACGACACGCGCAGGCCGGGATGGTCATGGTGAACCTGCCGACCGCAGGTGTCGATTACCACGTCCCGTTTGGCGGTACCAAGGAGTCAAGCTATGGTCCGCGCGAACAAGGTCGCTATGCCGTCGAGCTGCACACCACAGTCAAGACGGCATACACCTCGCCATAAGGGATAATCGAGACAGATCAGGATGTTGTCCGGATAAGCATGGTCGGAATTGACTTGCCAAAATCCCGGCCGCTGGGGCATTATTGTCAGCAATCCACAAGCAGACCGCATCAACAATTATAAGTTGCGGGGACTTGCGGAGGGAGGAATGAGCAGAGCTCTTGCCGTTTATCATGGCGCGTTCGGCCGTGCGAGCCTGTACCAGCTCGATCGCGATATGGCGACACATGCGCACCGTGAAGGTCACCTGACATTCTATATCGCTGGGCGCAATTCGGGCATACGAATCGATGAAGAGCCGCACGATCTCAACCCAGAGGTGGGCGCTGCCATCAATCCCTGGCAGCCGCATAGTTTTCATGCCGGCGACACGGAGGACGGCTCACTGTTCCTAGTGCTCTATATCCGTCCGGAATGGTTTCTGCAGATGTCTCGCTCGGCACAATACGGCATGCGCTTCGGGCGCTCCGTAATTGAGATGACGCCAATTGTGAAGCAGCTGCTCGGCCGAGTGACCAGGTTGCTGCTGGACGACGTCGATTCGGATTTGTTTGATGGATACCTCTTTGAGTTGACGCAAGCGTCCTTTGATCAAAGCTGGCAATGGGCAGGCGGGGACGCGAGTGCAAATGTGCCCGTTGTGTCTTTGCGCGACTTTCGAATCCGGAATTCGATTAAACTGATGAAATCGCGTCTTGGTGAGGGCGAGAGCATCTTGCTCGATTCGATCGCCCGCGACGCCGGGTTGTCGCGACCGCATTTCTTCAAGCTTTTCAGGGAAAATGTCGGGCTGACGCCGAACATCTACCTCAATACGTTGCGAATGGAAACTGCGATCGACAGATTGACGCTTTCCGATGACGCGGTGACGGCCATCGGGTTGGATCTCGGGTTCTCATCGCAAGCCAGCTTTTCGCGCTTTTTTGTGTCCAATGTTGGCATACCGCCGTCAGATTACCGCCGGGTCGTGCATTTTGCCGCTTAAAAGGCCCTGAAACGGCTGTTTTTAAGACAATCACCAAGACCATAAGACTTTCAGGTACGCGCTGTGAGGCATCACCTCTTATTGTCTAGGGGGTGAAGTGGGTGCATCTGCGCGCCATCAACGACCGGAGGGCTGTTTGGGTTCGGTCACGCGACATAGCCTGGACTATATCGGCTGCTCGGCTGCCGTCACCTTGAGGTTGCGTCGGCCATGAAGAATTTCGTCAATCGACATCCTGTGTGGGCGCTGATCATCGCACTGGTTGTTGCCGTGTTCCTGTGGGCGGTTGTCGCGCCCTGGCCGAGTGGCTTCGTCGATGTGTTCGGGCGCAAGAAGATCTTTCTCAATGCACTTCTAAACGGCATCACGTTGGGGTCGCTGTACTTCTTGGTTGCCAGCGGCTTCACATTGATCTTCGGGTTGATGAAGAACGTCAATCTGGCGCATGGCTCGCTCTATCTGCTTGGCGGCTACATCGGTTATGAAGTCGCCAACGCCACGGGATGGTGGGT
>JAEKFU010000108.1 GCA_016522385.1 Pseudomonadota bacterium | reverse complement strand
GCGCTTTGCGGGCCAACATGCAGCAGCCCGCCCACATCGACCCACGCGATACTACCGCCGCCGGCGCCCACGGAGCGCACATCGACCTTGGGAATCCCTAAGCGATCATCGCCGAACATGGCCTCGGGAGATATTACCAGCCGACCGCTCCTGATCGCCGAGACATCGAACGTCGTTCCACCCATGTCAATAACGATGACATCCTGCTCATTGGAGAGGTGAGACGCGGCTATTGGTGCAAGTGTCGGCCCCGACATGACGCTGTAGATCGGCTTTCGGACCATTTCATCGGGAGGCATCATGCCCCCAATGCAATTGCCAAGCAGCAGCTCCCGGCGATATCCCGCTTCCTTTAGTGTGTCGCGTAGATCGGCGACATATGCGCTCACAATCGGATTGAGCGATGCGTCGGTTGCCGCGGAGATCATGCGCCGGTATTCGCGGGGGATCGGATTGAGCTCGTGGCTGAGCGTCACGGGGATGTCCGGCCATTCCTGAACGATGATCTCGCGCACGCGCCGCTCGTGCTCTCCATTGACAATCGACCACAGGAGGCAGACGGCGATTGCTTCGACCTCCATCTTTCGGAAGTGGACGACCGCTTCTCTAACATCCGCCTCACTCAGTGGTTTGTAGACGTTGCCGTCGGCATCGATCCGCCCGGCCACCTCATGGGTCAAGTGGCGCGGCACGAAGGGGTCGGGATAGTGGAGCCGCCACTCGAACGTCCGCTTCGGCTGGGCCTCGCGCAGGGTCAGGACGTCCGGGTGGCCTTCGTTGCAGATCAGTCCAACGCGCGCGGTCTTCCTCTCTACGAGTGCGTTCGTCGACACGGTTGTTCCGTGAACGATCGATTCTACACTCGCCAAGAAATCAGTTAGATCTTGATTGTAATTCTCGGCCGCCTGACTCAAGACGTTGATCACGCCGTCGGCAAACCGAGGCGGCGTGGTAGCTGACTTGAATATGTCCAGCCGTTCGCGGTCTTTCGAAACTACGCAATCGGTGAATGTGCCGCCGATGTCTATGCAAACGTCAAACGCCACGGCTCACCTTTCCGCCTCTACGGCTTTGCGCAGCCGTTCGGTAGCTTCGTCATTTACGATGTAATCGACCCCGTTGTCGGACAATTGAAGGGAGACTTTGTAGGCGCTCTTCGCGCGCCCGACGCTGATCCACTCGCGATTGGCGGTAGCCGCGACCTTTGCCGGGTCTCTCCGTGCGGGATCACCGTAACCGCCGCCAGCGCAGGTGACGAAGCGCAACATCTCGCCTGGCAAAAACACGTCCGAAGCGAACGGCTCCAGCTTCTCAAGCTCACCGTTGCGATGGCGTTTCCAGTTGGAGGATTGCGCGGAATCCATCCCCCCCAGCACGCCCCTCGGCGGCGCCACATCGCCGTCGCTGCCCCAGAATGCGGTCATCTCGCCGACGAGGGGGCCGAACTCGCCTTCAAGCGCGGGTCCGCCGTCCCACTCGCCGGGCCCGAGAGAATCCTTGGCCAGCTTTCGAGACTCGATGATGATCGGGTACATGCTCTCATCGATTTCAATTGAATCGAGACGCATCTGCCCGCCGTCGCACGCTGCACCGCTGAGGAGCCAACCGTCATAGCCGTGCATGCCCGGACCGCTGCCATAGCCTATGAACACCTGGTTGACATAAGGGTGATTGCCTTTACGCGGATCGGTGCCGGATATGACAGCTTCGGAACTGCTTTGGGAATAGGCGAACTCGCCCATGCCGTAGGGCATGCCAAGCTGCGCGAAGCAACAGGTGACGGCGGTGATCAGCCGGGAATTCACGTTTGTCGTCGCCACCGACGTCCCTGCGGGGTATTTCGGTCGACCGACGACACAGCCATCGCGCAGCAACACGTTGATGCGCGATGCGCTGCCCTGGTTGTGCGGAATGCTGGCATCGAGGTTGTAGAACACCCCGATCCGGCATGATGCCGTGGCGCAGGCCTCGGACAGGTTTATCCCGCCGGGCACACAGTCAATGTTGTCACGGGCATCGACCGTCACCATGCCCTCATCAGGGTGGATGGTGACGGAGACTTTCACCGGCACACCGTCATCCGCAACAGTTGGAACCGGATCGTGGCAGGTCTTGTAGGTCCAGGTTCCTTTGGGCAGCTTCTTGATCTCGGCAATGGCGCGGCGCTCGCCATACTCCATCCAATCCTCGATGAAGTCCTTGATCGTCTGCTTGCCGTAGCGCTCGACCAGCTCCTTCAAACGCCGCTCAGCCGTCCGGCATGCGCCGACCTGCGCCAAATAATCGCCGTACCATATCTCGCCGATGCGAATTTTGGTCCGGCACATGCGAATGATGTCGTGCTTGTCCTTGAAGTTCTCCTGAACGCGGACGCAGGGCAGGTGAATGCCCTCCTCATAGATGGTGGCCGCTTCGGGCAGGTAGGTGCTTGGGATTGGCGCGCCGATATCGGCGTGATGCGACCGCGACAGGGTCCAGAACATGGGCTCTCCGTCACAGAAGACGGGCACACATACGGTGATATCGGCGTGATGGGTCGCGCCAGTGTAGGGGCAATTGTTGATAAAGGCGTCGCCTTCCTTGATGTCGTCGAAGAACTCGGTGATCGGGATCGTGGTCAGCTCAAGGGCCGTGACGTGGACCGGGACCACGTCCTCGACGCACAACAGTCTGTGATCATAGGTGAGCAAGCCGCAGGACATGTCTCGCGAGTTTTTGATGACGGCGGACCGGCTCGCCTTCATCACCGTGTTCACCATTTCCCGACCGATCGCCTCGAGGCGGTGAGACAGAACTGAAAGGAGGAAGGGTTCGATGCGCTGTTCCGAGCGTTGTGAAGAATCCCCGCTGCCGCTCGCCCTCACCATCACCATTCCCCGCCAAAGCACCGCGCCCGACGTCAACTCGCGCTCTTCTCGCGTTCTTGGGCAACTCCGATGTGCGAGTATCTTTGCCCCAATATCGCGCAGATTTTGTCGACTGCGGGTACTATCCGTGGCTCCATTTGGCTTGTCAAGGTAGTGATCCGCACTGAGCACTTTGCGGACGCTGCGACAGTTCAGGATGCACTTGAGCCAACAAGCGATAGGGCACGCTGCATCCATTGGGGTGCGTTGCGGCTAAATTCCGGGACATAGGCGTGGCCTGTTGAATGCGGCCGCCAGCCCGACGCTAGGTCCCCACAGACATCTCGGAAGTTGGTCAACAACCGTTCAACAAGCTCAGCCGGTGCCGGATCAACGGTCAAATGAATCAATGGCGGATCGTGGTTCCCAAACAAAACCCAACCCTTATCCGTCATGCCGCCCAAGACGTCGGTGATCGCAAACTCTTTCGATTCTACATTCATGAGCGACAAGTCGCTCGGCAACGTTGCAAGACCATCTATCTCGGCGATGCCGTCCACAATCGCTTGCTTGGTCTTCATGATTGCCTGGGCAATACGCACGTAACCTTCTTCGCCGAGAAAGTTCATGACAGCCCAAGCCGCGATGGTCGCGGCGGCAGGTCGGCTGCCGAGCATCGATTGGGTGAGATATGGGCCGGCCGGCCAGTCGTCGGCCATGACGTAGTGATGACGCTCTTCGGCCTCGGAACGCCACAGCACCACTGAGCACGGCTTAGGCGCATAGCCGTATTTGTGCAAATCGGCGGAGATGGACTTCACGCCCGGAACGGCAAAATCGGATTCGGGGACCTCATAGCCCGCTTTGCGCACGAACGGCGCCAGAAATCCGCCGACGCAGGCGTCGACGTGAAACCACAAATCCCGTGCCTGCGCGATCGCCGCGATGTCTGCGATCGGATCGAACCGGCCGAAGCACCAGTCCGGCGCCGAGGCGGCGATGCCGATCGTATTCGGTCCGATGGCGGCTTCGAACGCGGCGATGTCGGCGGCATAGGTATCGTCGAGGGACGTGCGGATCAGTTTGAGACCCAAATAGTGCGCGCCCCGGCTGAATGCAGCGTGCGCGGACCACGGCACGACCACCTCGGGTTTTACGATGTTTGGATGGGCAGAGCGCGCCCACTCACGCATGGCATGAAGCGCGCAATAGATGCTCTCACTGCCGCCCGAGGTGATGTTGGCACGGGCATCCGCATCGCCGTTCATGATGTCGATGCACATGGACTGCAACTCGTCTTCAATCCTGCCCAAACCCGGATCGATTCCGGAAAAGATGGAATTGGCCGAGAAGTGCATGTTGAAGGCCCGTCGCGCGATGTCCTGGACGGCATCGTCGCCTTCCATCGCCTTGACGCTGAACGTGCCAGTGGCACCGCGGGTTTTGCCAATCTCAAGCTCGCCCAGCCGGAGCAAAACATCATTGGCGCTTGCACCCGTCTGCGACAGCACGCAGCTGCGAGCATTCTCTTCGGAAGAATTCGTCATGTGTTACTCTCTCCGGGAGCAGATCTAAGCGCGCTCGAAGCCTCGCTTGAGATCCCAGTCCGTCACTGTGCGAAGACCCGCCGCGCGCTCTTGTTTTGCAAGTGCAATCAGATGCCGATGCACGGGGACGGTCAAAGCTTGTTCGGCGACAGATGATTGTGAGAATGCGTCAATTGCCACGGTCAAATCGCTCGGCAGTGGGGGCAATGGGTTATTCTGCCTTTCGGCGTGACCCGAAACAGGACGCACGGGCTCGAGGCATTGCTCAAGCCCCGCAAGACCGGCGGCAATGATCGCCGCAAGGGCGTGATATGGGTTTACGTCCGCGCCCGGCAACCGAAACTCCAAGCGCAGATGCTCACCTCTTCCGACGACGCGAATGAGCGTGGTCCGATTGTCGAACGCCCATGAGCAATTCACCGGCGCGAAATTGCCCGGTTGAAGACGCTGGTAGGAGTTCCGATATGGCGCATGCATGAGAGTGAAATCTGGCGCATACCGCAAGAGCCCAGCAAGGAATTGGGCGCCGAACTCGCTCAAACCGTCCTCCTCGCCATGGATTGCTTGGTCCTCGAGATCGATGAGTTGCAAATGAATGTGCCCGCTTGAGCCCGCCCATCGCTCGTTAATTTTGGCCATGAAAGAGGCCGCAAGCCCTTCGCGGTATGCTAGGGCCTTCGTCAAATGCTTGAAGATTGTGCTGTGGTCGGCTGCCATCAGCGGAGCGTGAGGCGCCAATGTAATTTCGTACTGCCCTGGGCCGCCTTCGCCCTGCGTGGTTTCGTCAGCGAGGCCGGCCTCCGCGACCAATGCACGTAGTTTCTCGAGAAACGGTTCGGCAAAGCCCGATAGCAGAATGTCGTTGTCACCATGGTAGTGATGGAACGGTTCGAGCCCGCTGTAACCGCCGGCCCACGCTTCAGCGTAAGAGGTGCGAAACAGATAGAATTCGAGCTCCACCGCGCACCGCATGCCGAACCCCCGCTCTTTGAGGCGCTCAGCTTGGCGCTTGAGCATTTGTCGCGGTGCCTCCTCGAAGGGCAGTCCGTCCTTGCCGAGCGCCTCGGCAATCACAAAAGCGGTTTCAGGCTCCGCGCTTGAACGAAACAACGTATCTGCCAGCGGCTTCAGGGTCCCGTTGTGAAATCCGGTGTGATCGCCAGTGACCTCCAAATTGCCGAAGGGCACATTCTCAATCCCGGTGACCAGATGGAAGTCGGGCATTGACAGGCCGGCACGCAGCACATCTGGCCAACGGCGCATCGAGATCCGCTTGCCTGCCAGCCGGCCTGCATTGTCGGGCACACAGATCGCCACCATGCGAGCGGTTTCAAGCGGCTTATCGTTCATCGCGTCAACTCACCGCCGTCCAGGGACAGAAGCGCTCCGTGCAGATAGCTCGCCTGCTCTGATGCCAGAAAGACACAGAGCGATGCAACCTCTTCAGGACGGGCGAAACGCCGGAGCGGTATGCCGCTTACGTAGCGCGCTTTGATGCTTTCGACACTCGAATCCATCATCTCTGCCAACTTGCTGATGGCAACCTCCGCCATCGGCGTGTCGACGTTGCCCGGACAGATCCCGTTCACACGGATGCCGCGGGGGCCTACTTCCTCGGCGAGGCAGTCTACCAGCCGGTTCACGCCGCCTTTGGAGGCAGCATAGGCGGCCCAAAGTGCGCCGCCTTTGAGACCGGCCTGCGAGGATATGAACGTCAGCGTTCCGCCGTCGTTCAAGCGTCGCACCGCAGCGCGTGCGACCAAGAAGCTGCCCGTGAGGTTAACGTCCAGCACACGCTGGAACTCCTCCGGCTGCATGTCCGCGACCGGTCCAAGCACCACTGTCCCAGCGGCGTGCACGACATCTGTAAGCGCTCCCAATCGTGCGCAGGCGTCGAAAGCCTGCTCGACGGATGCAGCATCCGACACATCGCACTGCGCAATGTCGCCCTGGGCGCTGAGGTCGACTCCGAGACAGTGGGCACCGTGTTCGCGGAACGCTCCATAAATTGCTGACCCGATACCCCCGGCTGCGCCGGTAATCAGGGCGACCCGGCCCTTCAGGGCGCGCGAATCCACGTTCGACATGACACTACGTCCCCTTGTGTTCTCAAGAACCCATTCATTCCAACGTGCTGCGCCCGGCAGGTCCAGCCCTTTTTTCTGAACATTAAGCTAATTGGTGAGGCGTGCGAACCGAGGTTCGCAACGAATGAATGAATTCGTGGGCGGAATCCGAACTGGGCTTTCAAGGCGCGGAAACTTGGTTATGATGGCAGATCTACTCGCTTGACCTGCATGCTCACCCCAGCGCCACTGCAGCACAAGATTTCTGAGGTATGGTCGCCGTGCTAAAATCTTGGCATCACAGTTCGCTCGCCGTCCGGGATTTGGACCAGGCAATCGCATTCTATCGGAAAGCATTCGGATTCGAGCTTACGTTCGAGGAGCGCGACATGACGGAGCAGATTCAGAGCATAGCCGGTTTGCCCGAACTTTCGTGCGATATCGCCCAGCTGCGCACGCCGCGATCAGACCATGTGCTTGAACTAATCGCGTTCAAACATGATGGAGCGGCCAGCGAAGATATCGGCGAACGGCCACTGCGTCCGGGTTCAGCCCATATCGGTTTCTATGTTGACGACCTGGACGCTACGATCGCGCGGGTTGAGGCGCTGGGCGCCGTGATGATCGGTGAAGTCACGCAGTTCTGCGACGGGCGCAGCGTCTACTATCGCGAGCCCTCAGGCTCCTTCTTCGAAATCGAGCAGCAGCACGAGGCTGCACCATGACAAGCGTCGGCCTACTCGATCGCTTCGAGGCCATGGTCGTCATGCGCCAGTTCGAGGAAGCATGCCTTAAGGGATCGATTAGTCGAGAGATCCACGGCGAGTTGCATTTGGGCATGGGCCAGGAGGCGGTGAGCGCTGGCATGATCGGAGTGCTTGAAGGGGACGATGCGCTGGTCAGCACCCATCGCAATCACTGCCATGGCATCGCCAAGGGCGTGCCGCTGAGACCCTTTATGGCTGAGATCTTTGAACGCGAAACCGGATTGTGCCGCGGTCGTGGCGGTCACATGCATCCCTTCGATCCTCAGCGCAACTTCTCCGCAACGGGCATCGTCGGCTCCTCCATCCCCGTGGCCTTGGGCTACTCTTATGCGTTCTGGCTTGAAGATCGGCCTAATATCGCCGTCGCCGTCACCGGAGAGGGTGGGTCCAACGCGGGCGCCTTTCACGAGTGCCTGAACATCGCCGCTGCCTGGAAGCTGCCGCTGGTCATCCTGGTAGAGAACAACTCTTATGCTATTTCGGTTCGGTACGACCAGGTCATGGCGACACCGACGATCGCGGAGCGATCAGCCGGCTATTGCGCGTGGGGTCGCACGGTTGACGGCACCGATGTAGAGGCCGTGGCGGCCGCTTTTTCGGAAGCCGCGGACTATGCTCGGCAGCGCAACGGTCCGGCGATCCTCGAGGCCACCTGCTATCGCTTCCGAGGTCACTACGAGGGCGACCACGACGGCTACCGCGATCGCGACGACCGTAGACGCATGCGCGAGGAACACGATCCGATCGACATCGCTCGCCAGCGGCTGATCGCTCAGGGAGAGGCGAGCGAGGCGGATTTGGACGCCATCATGTCCGACACCCAAGCGCAGATTGAGTTGAT
>JAEKFU010000696.1 GCA_016522385.1 Pseudomonadota bacterium | reverse complement strand
CTGGTCTCGGCATTCGATCACGGCGGTGCAGCGGGCGGTTATGAAAACACCTGGGGCACCGGCAAGCTCTACTTCGATGCCTTGAAGATCAAGAACATCCGCATCCACAATCGACCGGCGTACAACTCCGAGGTTCACGCTACCCGAGATATGGGCATGGGCGAACTCAACAACGCTTATGAGGACGCCGAACTGGCGGATACGATCTTCTGCCTTGGCGCGAATTCGTTGGAGAACCAAACAAACTACTTCCTGGTCCATTGGGTGCCCAATATGCGTGGCGCATCGATGGATAAGAAGAAGCAGTTAATGCCCGACGAGGAGCACAGTTCGGCCAAGGTGATCATCGTTGATCCACGCCGCACCGTAACGGCCAACGTCTGTGAAATGGAGGCAGGCAAGGAAAACTTCCTGCATCTGGCGATCAACCCAGGCACCGACCTTGTCTTGCTGAACGCCTTGTTGAGCGAGGTGGTTGCCAAGGGCTGGCACGCGAAAGACTTCATTGCAAGCAACACCAGCGGCTTCGACGAGGCGTTGGCTGCCAACAAGACCAGTATCGAGGATGCCGCGAAGATCACCGGACTGGCGGGCGACGATATTCGCAAGGCCGCCGAATGGATTGCCAAACCCAAGGCTGGTGGCAAGCTGCGCCGTACCATGATGTGCTACGAGAAAGGACTCATCTGGGGCAATGACAACTATCGGACCAACGCGGCAATGGCGAACCTGTGTTTCGCGACTCACAATGTCGGTCGCGAAGGAACAGGTTGCGTGCGCCTCGGCGGTCATCAGGAAGGCTACGTGCGCCCATCCGAGGCCCATGTTGGGCGGCCTGCCGCTTACATCGATCAGCTGATCATCAATGGTGAAGGCGGCATTCATCACATCTGGGCGACGGACCACTTCAAATCGACGCTCAATGCCGAGGAGTTCCGCAGGGTCTATCGGCGGCGCACCAACATCGTCAAGGAGGCTATGGAGGCCATCCCTTACGGCGATCGCGAGGCACAGCTCGATACCATCATGAATGCGATCAGGCGTGGTGGCTTGTTTGGCGTCGACATCGATATCTTGCCGACGCCCATCGGTGAGGCGTGTCATGTCGTGCTGCCTGCGGCGACGTCCGGAGAGATGAATCTGACATCGATGAACGGCGAACGGCGGCTCCGTCTGACGGAGAAATACATGGACCCGCCAGGCGAGGCACTGCCTGACTGCCTGATCGCAGCGCGTCTGGCCAATGCCCTGGAGACGTCCTTCCGCAATGCCGGCAATATGGACTATGTGGCGAAGTTCGAAGGCCGCTTCGACTGGAAGACCGAGGAAGACGCTTTCATGGACGGCTATCATAAGCATGCCGGCGGCGGCGAGTTTGTGACCTATGACCGGTTGCGGGCCATGGGGACCAATGGTGTTCAAGAGCCTTGTGTCGGGTTTGAGAACGGCAATCTTGTCGGCACGCCACGGCTCTATACCGATGGCAAGTTCGGCACCACGGATGGCAAAGCCCATTTCATGGCCGCCGAATGGCGCGGATTGCAGGCCAAGGGTCGTGAGGCACAGAAGGCGAAATATCGCTTCCTCATTAATAATGGTCGCAAGAACATGATCTGGCAGAATGCCTTCTACGACATCCGCACACCTTTCGTCCGCGAGCGTTTTCCGGCGCCGCCCATCGAGATGAACCCGGATGACATGAAAGAGCTTGGTCTTGCTGCAGGTGATCTCGTCGAAGTGACGAATAATGTGGGTTCGACCCAGGCTATGGTCTATCCGATCGCCACCGCCAAACGCGGCCAATGTTTCATGTTGTTCTGTTCGCCGTTGGGCCAGGTCGGAAATGTGATCTCCGAACACACGAACGAACTGATTATACCCAACTACAAGAATGTCTGGGCAAACATCCGCCGCATTGGCCGAGCGCCGGACGCGGACCAAATTAGCTTCAAGGCACTCGAATATCCAACTGCCTAATCGCAATACGAAGGGCCCGTGCATTTTCAGCGCGGGCTCTGTCACTTCCTGCGCGGCAACCGGTAAATTTCACCACAGCAGCCACACCGGATGGTCGATCAGTCCTTCGCAGGTATGTAGGCCCACACCAATCCATCCGTGTCCACATGGACTAGCCCGGAATTGTCACCTGACTTGCAAACGGTACCGGCGACGTCCGTCACCGTTCCACGAAAGCTTAGAGTTGTCTGTCCATTCTTGTTGACCCTCAACCTCGAGGTGCCCCATCCGAGCCAATAGGTTCCCGGATTAGGAGGATCGCATAGGATACTCACCTTGATCTCAGCCGCATGGGAATAGGAGAGTCCCGTCAAGGCAATTACCAAGCCGATCCTCATCACGAATGTTGAACTCAACAAGGTCATTTTAGCCATGTCAGGGTAATCCGCATTAAGCCGCCGCATCTAACCATATCACGCGGCATCTCCATGCCAGCGTGCGCCACCGCCATTGAAAATCGGGTGCCTCCGGGACAACGATGTGGCGCAGATTCCTCCTTGCAAGTTGCAGCTGGAGCGCATGGCAGGGCCGACTGGATATCAATCCAGAAACTCGAACTGTTCGAGTTCCTTC
>JAEKFU010000725.1 GCA_016522385.1 Pseudomonadota bacterium | reverse complement strand
GGTATCGGAGGCTGCCGTCGTGGGTTATCCGCATGACATCAAAGGCCAGGGCATATACGCCTTTGTAACGCTTATGGCGGACGCCGTGGGCAGTAACGAGCTGCGTGTGGATCTCGTCAATTTGGTCCGTCAGCAGATCGGCCCAATCGCTGCGCCCGATCTGATTCAGTTTGCGCCCAGCCTGCCGAAGACGCGCTCAGGCAAGATCATGCGGCGGATACTGCGAAAGATCGCAAAAAGCGACTTTGACGACTTGGGAGATACGTCGACGCTGGCTGATCCTGGCGTCGTGAGCGAATTGATTGAGAACCGAGTTTGAATACGCATTGACCATTTGTGAGCAGCACCGCTTTTTCTAAACTGCGCTCAATCGTAGACTGATTTGACTTCCGTCGGCTTCAGATCTTCCAGCTCCTTTCTGAGCCAGCGAACCTCGTGCTCAAGCAGTTCAATTCGCGCCGTCAATTTCAGATAGACCCAGAAGGCTGTGGCTCCGACAATAAGGATGACTACACTTTGAACTGCATCCATCGGAGCTACCCTTTCTGTTTGCTGCTTCTTGCCGGGGATTGGTTGGCTTTCAGAGCGGCAGCGGCGGAGCGGCTCATCTCGGCATCGGCCAGCTCTGCGCAACGGCAACAATGCGCTCGAACATGCTTCTACTGCTGCAGCGAGCTACCTAACACTTTCGGACTTCTGAACAATTGACATGGCTCAAGGCGGCAGGCGCCGTGTTGTGGGATCGTTCGCTGTGAACCCCCGCGAGATAAATCCGATTGGCTTGAAGGAATGATACTATGATGAGTGCAGGCATACGCACGCTGGTGGCTGCAACTGCATTTGCGCTGTTACCAGCGGTGACCATGGCAGAAGAAACCAGTTTCACCGCGTTCAGGGTGCTGAAACCTGAGATTGCTCTAAAAGCGGCTCAAAGTGCCATGATGCAATGCCGCAAGAAGGGCTATCAGGTCGCGGTCAGCATCGCAGACCGGTTCGGCGTATTGCAGGTAACAGTGCGCGACCAGCTTGCCGGACCGCACACGCCCGACACTGCTTATCGCAAGGCATGGACGGCCGTCAGCTTTCGCACGGAAACACTCGAGCTTTCGAAGCTCACAGAAAATGGAGAAGCTTGGGCCATCCGCAACGTTGCCGGTGCATTGCCGCTAGGAGGTGGCGTGCGGATACTGGCTGGTGAAGGCGACATGGTCGGTGCAATTGGCGTTTCAGGAGCTCCATCTGGAAGTGAGGATGAGGATTGTGCCAGGGCCGGCATTACAGCAATTACTGAGGAAATTGAATTCTGAACGCCGTTCCATCCGAATGATGAAAAAGGAGGTCGAGCATGGCAACAGTTAAGATTGTAGAACAAGCCAGGGCGCTGCTCGAAGCGCATGGTGACAAGGCAGAGGCCGAGGTAGCCCAGAAAGCTGCGGCGATGAAACAAGCGGGTCAGCAAGACGAGGCCGAGCAGTGGGAGAAAGTACGTAGAGCGATCCATGAACTGCGCTCCGGCCATGTGAGTTGAGATTGCGTTGAGCCAAAGCCCCTCGCTGGATCAAGCAATCAGAGTGTGGCTCGCTTATTCCATCTGTAAGATCTGCGCATAAGTTAAGGTGTCGACCAACTGAGGTCGATCAATTCGTTCAGTTACCAGCGAAGCGCTGGACGGTATGATGTTGTCCCTGCAAAGGCAGGGCTGCCGATGCCGGCAAAAAATAGCAAGCCCGTCAACACGACGGCAGCGTCATAGAGCGGATGGCTCAGGAAAACCGTGAACTTTTGTATGAAGGCAGTCTCTTTGAACAGGAATGCCAGGCCGATGGCAATAGATGACGCGGCTAGCCGCCTCAGCCTCCTTGCTGCAAATCATGCTCCCTACGCAGTCAACCGAGGTCGCTTGTCGAGCATTTTGGCAGAATGAACGCTCAAATTTTTTGCCCTCTATTGCACCCAACCGTGGTTGACAAAAAGACTACTTCCACATGACGGCTAAGACACTCTGAACGCCGTCGTTGCCACATTCATTTCAAGGTTGAATAGAGGCAGAAACCGGATACTTTACCGCCCGACGTTGATTGCTTGGCCGCTATGCGTCAATCTGTCGATCTCTGCCAAGCGGGCAACCAACACCGGATATGAGCCTACGAGTGAGAATGAGCGATTCAGCTCCGCCAGAGGTCATTCTTGACCACCGTTGCAGCAATTGCCCGGTACGGCACCATGCAATTTGTGCTGTGCTGGATAATCAAAGTAGTCATGCTCTCAGCGACATAATGGTTCACAAACAATTGGTGCCGGGCCAACCGTTATGGAGCGACAAGGACGAAGCTCACCTCTTCGCAATCATCGTTTCGGGTACCGTGAAGCTTTTCAAAATGTTGGCGGATGGCCGGCAGCAGATTGTTGGTCTCTTGTTTCCGTCAGATTGTCTGGGGCGTGCATATTCCGAAACGCAACAGACGTTTGCCGAGGCTGTGACCAATGTCGAACTTTGCTGCTTTCCGCGTCAGCAGTTTGAACACGTGCTGACACAGCATCCCGAGCTTGAGCACGCGTTACTCGAAAAGACTCTCACTGACCTCGATAACGCCCGGGAATGGATGATCGCGCTTGGACGAAAAACGGCAAGTGAGAAGATTGCCAGCTTCCTGCAACAGATGTCGCGAAGGTCCGAGCTTACAAGGTGCCCCAATCATCGCCCGACCCCTGACCTGCCAACTTTTGTGCTGCCGCTGGCGCGCGCGGAAATCGCAGACTACCTCGGAATGACCATGGAAACTGTCAGCCGGAATCTTACAAAACTCAGGGTAGATGGCGTGATCAGGCTGATCGATGGGCAAACCGTCGAGATCTGCGATGCTGACAGGTTGGCAAGTTTGGCAGAACCGCAATAGTTCTCTGCTGATTTGGCGCGCAGCAGCGGCGTCAATCATCCGCAAATTGATCTTTATCAACGACTTTTCAGGATCTTTGGTCCAGGAAGGAGGTTGAAGCTGTCGATCTTAACGAGTGTTTGGATGACAAGCCGAGGATCAAGTAAGTTGATTGAAAACGGCAAATTAGAGCACGATGGCGCGCTACGAGGAGCCATAAACCCATTTTCGGTTATTGAATATGAACGGCGGGACCAACGAAGGCTCTGCGATAGCTTGGAGCTAGTTGCTGACCAACTGCCAGAACAGGTGGATCGTTATCTTTGCGAGACCCTTAATGAGCAGCTTTATTTCAATTTGCCCATATACCATCGAAATGAAGAGGCCCTGTTTGAGCGTATAGGCCGTCGTGCACCATCGGGGATGGAAGTATATCCCGTCTTGAATCGCATTCGCCAAGAACACGCAATGCACGATTGTTACGCCGATGAACTGCGAGAGACTCTTAACGTTGGGTGCATCGGGAACGGATTCCAGAATCCGGACATGCTTGGCTATATGCTTCGATTCTTCTTTGAGACAATGCGAAGGCACCTGGCATGGGAGGACCTGACGCTGATGCCGATGGTGCCGCAGTATCTAACATCGGCTGACCTTGAAAATCTTTCCACGATCCTGACCGACAACCACAGCCGTCTCAGAGTGAATCTGGTGTGAGATCACGCTGTACCGGGCGAGATCGATTCTTGCCCAAGGGTGATGCAAGTAAGGATGAGAGAATTGTTGCGTAAGAGCATCAACGCACCGCGAAAACCGAACCTTTTCCTGGCAATCTCTCTGCTCGTCCTGGCGATTTCGCACGAAGCCTGGGCGCGGACCGACTTCATAGATGAAAACCGTGGCGTCTTGACCGTTGCGCCGCTGATCGAGAAGGCCGCGCCGGCGGTGGTCAACATATCCGTTCGTACACATGTTCCAGCCGCTGAGAATCCGCTTTATCGTGACCCGTTCTTCCGAAGATTTTTTGGTTTGCCCGAAACTTTGCCGAAGCGCGATATCTTGAGCGCCGGGTCCGGTGTTATCGTTGATGCGGCCAAGGGGTATGTATTGACCAATCACCACGTGCTCGAAAAAGCCGACGAAGTTTCTGTGAGGCTCAGAGACGGCCGACAATTCACGGCCAAATTGATTGGTAGCGATGCAGCCACTGATATCGGGTTGTTGCAGATAGACGCTGGAGGCCTTGCCGCGCTTTCCTTTGGCGACTCGGACGCCTTGAAGGTTGGAGACTTCGTGATCGCAATCGGTAATCCGTTTGGTCTCGGACAGACAGTAACATCGGGTATCGTCAGCGCTCTCGGGCGTAGCGGCATAAGCCGCGAGAAGTTTGAGGACTTCATCCAAACGGATGCACCGATCAATCCGGGCAACTCGGGTGGTGCATTGATTGATCCAAAGGGCGAGCTTGTCGGCATCAACACCGCGATCATTGCGCCAGGGGGTGGCAATGTCGGAATCGGTTTTGCAGTCCCGGCAAAGATGGCGCGCGCGGTCATGGCGCAGCTGATCCGCCACGGGGAAGTGCGTCGTGGACGTATTGGCATTTCTATCCAGGACATTACGCCCGATATAGCCCTTGCTCTCGACCTTCCCCTTCGCGCCGGTGCGCTCATCAGCCAGGTTGAAAAAGGCTCACCGGCTGAGAAGGCCGGCTTGCTGTTGGGTGATGCGATTGTCGCCGTGGACGGAGCCGCCGTAGCTGATAGCAATGATGTTCGCAATAGTTTCGGCTTGCGGGAGCGCGGCTCGAAAGTGAAACTCACGATCATCCGCAAAGGCAAGCGTAAAGAAGTCACTGTGCGTATCGGTGCGCCTCTCGTGTCCAAGTCCGCGCCAGAAGTGAGCCTTCCCAAGCTTGCCGGGGCCAAGTTCACTGACATTCCGACCGATCATCCTGCCAAAGCGAAATGGCAAGGGGTTCATGTCGCAGACGTGGCTGCCGAGAGCATCGCCTGGCGCTTCGGTCTCAGAAAAGGCGACATTATACTCGCTGTAAATCGAAACGAAATCGCCTCACTTGATGAGTTTGAGCAGGCGGTAAAGGCTGCGGGCAGAGTCCTGGCACTCGACATTCTGCGCGGTGACTCACGGTTGTTTGTCGTTGTGGGGTAGGACCAGGATTCGATCTTCACCAATAATCTGAGTAGCTATGACCGGCCACCCATCCCCAAACGCTTGTCTTATGATTTCGTCGCCGTTCAGTGCAAATGAGACAACCGACCGGACTTCTTGGTGAGTTGAGAGGCGCAGCTGCCGGCAAGCAAATGCAGAACCGCCAGTACCTGCAAAGGCCAACGGCTTCATTGTAATGCGCGAACAGCGAATAAGAACAAGACTGGGTGAATCATATGGGCCACACCCTGGAAATCTCCGCCAGTCTACGCCGGGAGTTCGATCAGATCCGTGTGACCGAAGCTTTTGGAATAGTCCAGAACCGAAACCACCTTGGGTGTCACGCGATACAGTGCGATATCTTCTGGATCTTCCGGCAGAAGATCGGCCACTTGCGGGAACTTATCGAACATGAGTTTGCCGATCTTTGCCATCTCTTCGGGATCGGTGACGCGTTCGGCCAGCGCGCCCATCGATAGGCCCTGGATGTCGTTCCAATCGTCATATTCAAGGTCGACGGTGAGAGAGACCTTGTTGTTTCGCTCAATGTTCTGAGCTTTTTGCGCGTTCGGATCGCAGGCAAAGAATATCGAGAGTCCGTCGCTCACGTAACTGACGGTGGTTGCCTGTGGAAAGCCATCGCCACGTATGGTCGCGATGGTCATGTCTTTGCCGGTTGCCAGGATCGCCTTGACCTTGTCGAGCAACATTTGATTCATGACCTTTCTCGCAGGATATTTTGGTAATTGGTAGACTTCATATGTCGTCGCGGTGTTGCTTGCTTTGACGCTGATCAAGCGAAGTCGAAGGTGAACGGGCGATCTCGGTTGTCCTTGAAGGCGTCATCTGAGCTGCAATAAACCTTTGAACAGTTTCAGAGTAGCGGGTTGCGCACAGGTTGGTTCGTTTCTCTGGCAGATATTTATGTGCCCGCTGATCGACTAACTCAGTTGACGACTCAACAGACCCTAAGGCAACGAGGTCCCGGTGACGAACTCCGAGACCTCGCAAAGAAACGTTCCTCTTACAGGTGAGGGGGATAGCGGTCTGAGGAACGCTCTTTAAACAAATACTCGTTCAATCACGCCGTCTTGTCGTTGACGCAGATCAACACATGGCGGGATGTTGTGTCCGATTGTCTGCACTGTGCCGTCGCGATGCCAGATCGATCGGGGTAATTGCCTCACATCAGGGTGTTGAGTTTTGGCTCGACAATGAGGTGGGGATCTGTGCCATAGAGGATTACGATGTCTTTCAAGACGATTTTAGTGTCATTGAATGATGTGGCGCGGGTCGATGAAATCGGCAACGCGGCCTGTCGTCTGGCCAGCAGGCATGATGCACATATTATCGGTTTGTTCGTCATTCCGACGATTCCGATCTATCCCGTTCCCGGTGCGTATGTGCTTACCGATGTTATTGAGGCGCACGAAAAATTTTTTGCCGAGAGTGCTGAAAGGGTAAGGTCCCGTTTCGTGGAAATGGTGCAGAAGTACGACCTGCGTCACGAGTGGCGGCAAGTGAAAGACAGTTCCTCGTTGGTTGCCGATGCGGTGATCACCCATGCGCTCGCTGCGGATCTCTTGGTGATCGGCCAGGTCAATCCTGACCGTGCAGAGGCAGTTGAACATGACTTTTGCGATCGCATCATTATGGAGACCGGTCGGCCTGTTGTCGTGGTTCCGCGCAGCGGCCAGTTCAAAACCGTCGGTGAGAGGGTGTTGGTGGGCTGGAATGCAACGCGTGAAGCCGCACGGGCGGCGTTCGATGCACTGCCGATAATGGAGTCGGCATCCGCGGTTTGGCTAACCTGGGTGGACCCGCAGCGCGAGCCGGATACTGCCGGACAATTGCCTGGAAGCGAGATGGCAAGAACGCTCTCGCGCCATGGCATCGAGGCGACTATCGATTCGATGCCGACGGCCGATCTGGACGTTGCCGGGGCATTGCTCAACCGGGCGGCTGACCACGATGCGGACCTTCTGGTTGCCGGTGCCTACGGGCATTCGCGAATGCGCGAGTTCGCCTTCGGCGGCGCGACCCGTGGTTTGCTAAACCGCATGACGGTTCCGGTACTGATGTCGCACTAGGGTCTGTCGCTTCATTGACGTGGGAATCGCTTTTCGATCCGGTCGAATGCGAGTTCAATTGTGTCTTCAGTAACGCAATAGGCCATTCGGACATGGCCCTCGCCAGCCGGTCCAAATGCGCTCCCGGGGGTCAGTGAGACACGGGCAGACTGCAACAGGTCAAGTGCGAACGCCTCGGAATCCGCGTGTTCGACAATGATTTTTGGGAACACATAGTAGGCACCCTCGGGCTTCAGGTAACTGAAGACATGGGGCACGCGGTCTAGGCGCGCGCAGATCAATTTTCGGCGTTTGGCAAGGACTGCCCGGAATTCGGGTAAGTAGGCCGCGTTTTCCTTCAATGCAGCAAGACCCGCGATTTGGGAAATCCGCGGGGCGCAGATGAGCATGGCATCGTGAACCTTGAGGGCTTGCTTCTTCAATTGCTCCGGCAAGATCATGTAACCAAGCCGCCAACCGGTCATCGCATGTGCCTTGGAGAATGTGTACAGATAGACACAGTGACCCGCCAGTTCCGGGACGGATGAAAGATTGAAATAACCACCACCGTTCTCGTACACGAAATGGCAATAGGGATCATCAATCAGGACAAGAAGATTATGGCGGCGCGCCAGTTCCCCAACGCGCCGAAGTTCGCATTCGGTGAATATCCTTCCGGTCGGGTTGGAAGGCGTGACAAGAGTGATTGCCTTGGTCCGCCCGGTGATCAGCTCGGGCAAGCCGTCGATATCGAGAGCCCAACCAGCCTCCTCTTTCATGGTCCAATAGACCGGTACTCCGCCGCATAGGCGAATCTGCTCATAATGCGAGACAAAGCCGGGATCGGTAACGATGATTTCATCGCCGGGGTCAAGGAGAGCCAGAAACAATGTGTTAAGGCCCTGCATGTTCCCGGCCGTGATTATCACGTTGCGATCAGGATCGATCGGGACCCCGGTTCTGGCACGGTGAAATGCTACAACCGCTTCTCGCAATTCAGGCAGACCATTCGATAGGCTGTACTTGCCGATCTCGGGGTCCGCGGCGAGCCTCCGTGCAACGAGGCGCCTGATCTGTTCTGGCGTCTCAAAGGAGGGCAGGCCTATAGAAAGTGAAGCCACACCAGGAATTGCAGCACTGCGCATCTCCATCTGCATGATCGCTGACAGCGACATCGACGAAGCATTTCTCGATATGAGATGATCGGTTGTCGGCATTTTGGCCTAGCGTTTGTTATCTGCCACAGTTGGACGCTCCACGCGCCCGGTTGCCTCTGGGCTTCGGGATTTGCCAGCGACCCAGCCGCCATTTTCTGAAGGGTTTATTGCGACCGATCTGCAACCGTTCTCTAGCGGCGTCATCGGTCAAGTCGATTGAAGTTCTGACGTCGTTCGCCAAATTCCTAGATGCGGCTGTGGTCGATGTTGCAGCGAACTGTCATTCCCGGTCCACGACGAACATGGTAGACGTCACGCTGATAGATCCTTCGGCATGCTTCCCAAATCCCTTCGCCCGGTTTGGCCTCGATCGTGACCCAGACCAGGGCCACCCCATCACCGCGATGGAATGTATCGGCGTTGGCAGTCGCTGAAGTGAGACCCGAGGCAGCAACTGCCGCGATTAACATAATGAAAAACGGCATTGATCCAAGTTCCCAGATCCGCAGAATTATGCCGATTTTCAGCATATGATGTATGATCGATGACAAGTGCGTCTTCTTCCTTCGTGAATTGATATGGATTTGAACAAACGCACATTGCGCCGAAGGACGCCTTGATGCGCGTCAATGGAATTTGCTGATTGCATCAATGAGCGCGTGCCAAGTTTGGCGCGATTGAAATTCTCGGCGTGACCCAAGACCACGATGGCGGTTACCACAAATAGGGGATCAGTCGGTAGCGGACTCGTCCCGCATAGAGTTTGTAGCCTTTGAGTTCTTCAATCAGCACATGGTCTTCGAGCGCTGTCCGCACCACCAGGCAGAGTGTGGCTAAGATCGCAGGTATGAACGCCCACCAGGAGCCGAGCATGAGTGGTGAAGCGAGAACAAATCCCATTATTGCACCGACATAACCTGGATGCCGAACATATGCGTAAGGCCCGCTGTCCACCACCTGGTGACCACGATCTTTCTGAATCCGGACGGTCTTTTCAAAGAATGGATTGGCGACCATAGACCATATGAGAAGGGCTTGGCCCACTGCATAGAACGTGGCGCCAATGAGCCACAGCCAGACCGACATCACCGACCATTGATAGCGTCCTGCGTCGAGTGCGCCGGTGATCAGGATCATCAAGATCGTCAACCCGAACAAGGCGAGGCAAACCTTGTCCCACGTCTTCGTTCCCTCGCCAGTCCTTCCACGCACACGGAACAGTTCGGGATTCTTGAGCCACAGAACAAGCTCGTTGATCGAATTCCCCGCGGTGAGAGCCAAGATATATGCCCAGCCCCTCATCCAGTCCCAGCGCCCGGCGAGCGCAAAAAAGCCCCACGTGAGCAGGATGGTAACAACGGTTATTGCAACTATTCTAATCGGGGCAGACATTTCTCGTAGGCTTGCTGAGGCGTTGCCTGTGTTCCGATTCCCGCCAAGACATGCATTGTTATGTGTGTAGTTTCGCTGTGACGGGAAGCAGGATGGAGTGCGGAAAAAGTCGCGTGCACCAAGTGGCAAATTTGTTGAACAGGCCTGTGGCCACGACACGCTGGCCCTTGCAGTATCCCTGATATCCGAGCTCCGCCACGCGTTGCGCGGACATGGGTACGGCGAACCTCAACAGCAGAGAATCCTCCATGCCGGCGCGGCAATGAAAGCCTGTCTTTGTGACACCAGGCATCACTGCCGTGACCTGAACGCCTGACGATTTCAGTTCAAACGACAGCGCTTCGGTTAAGTTCAATATGTAGGCCTTCGTAGCATAATAGACAGCCATATTGGGGCCAGGCAGGGTGCCACCGACCGAGGACACATTGATGATGCCGCCGCGACCACGCTGGCGCATGAGTCGGCCATAACGAAGTGAGAGTTCGGTCAGCGTACGGACGTTCAGATCGACCATTTCAATCTGCTCTTGGAGGTCCAGAATTGCAGTAGCGCCCATCAATCCGAAACCTGCATTGTTGATCAACAGATCCGGGAATAGCCCGCGCTCATCCAACTCGACTTGGATTTCCGTTCCGGCCTGGGGCCTGGAGAGGTCTTTCGGCATGACAAGCGGGTCGACGTTGACAGCACAAGCTATGGCCTCGGCGACCCGGTTTAACTCTGCCTGTCTTCTTGCGATCAGTATCGGCCGATAACCCTCGCGGGCAAGCAGGTGGGCGAAAGCTTCGCCGATCCCGCTTGACGCCCCGGTGATTAGTGCAATTCGCTGCATGACTGTTTCATCGGCCAGATCCTTCAAATGCAATTTGTATCTGATTAAACGAAACACGTTCCGAGTGAAAGCCGATACTTGACCAAGGTCAATGCGCAGCGATTTGGAACTCGTGTTCAATTATGGGTGAGTTTCGAGTCGGTTTGTGATCGCAAGCGGAGAGCGAGATGCCGCACAAAAGGATGTTGTTTCATTCAACGGCGCGGGAGAAAATTCTTCGTGGCACGGCGGCGCTGGCGGATGCAGTGCGGGTCACGTTGGGTCCGAAATCCAAGTCGGTGCTGCTTGAGAAGAAATGGGGCGCGCCGATCGTTTGCGACGACGGCGTGACCATCGCCAAAGAGGTTAATCTGCCGGATCCGGAGGAAAATCTCGGAGCCCAGATGTTGCGTCAGGCGGCTGAGAAGACTGGCGAACTTGTCGGCGACGGGACAAGTACATCGACTATACTGGCGCATGCGATTTTTGCTGACGGCATCCGCAACGTGGTTGCCGGGGCAAGCGGCATTGATATCAAGCGTGGTCTGGATCGCGGACTTGTGCTGGCTGTAGAGGCGCTGAAGGCAATCTCCAAACCCGTCAAGACTCGCAAAGAGAAGATGCAGGTCGGCACCATCTCTGCGCATAATTCGGCATTCATTGGCGATCTGGTCGCCGATGCCATGGAAAAGGTCGGTGATGAAGGCGTGATTACGGTCGAAGAATCTAAGACGACCGAAACAGTGCTCGAGGTAGTGGAGGGCATGCAATTCGACCGCGGCTACATCTCTCCTTATTTCATTTCTGATGCAGAAAAAATGGAGGCTGTTCTCGAGGATCCTTATGTCTTGTTGTGCGACCGCAAGATCGGGGTTCTGCAAGACCTGGTTCCGCTGCTTGAGCAGATTGCAAAAGCTGGTAAGCCGTTGCTGATCATTGCCGAAGATGTCGAAGGCGAAGCGCTTGCGACGATGATCCTCAATCATGTCCGTGGCGTATTGCGAAGTGTGGCGGTGAAAGCCCCTGGCTTCGGCGACCGGCGCAAGGCGATGTTGGAGGATATTGCTGTGTTGACCGACGGCGAGGTCTTGTCCGAAGACGTCGGCATCAAGTTGGAAAATGTTCAACTGACACAGCTCGGGCGCGCCAAACGGGTTGTCAGTGACCGCGAGCGAACAACAGTCGTTGGTGGTTACGGGGCTAAGGCGGCCATAGATGCACGCACTGCCAGCATTCGTACACTCATTCGCGAGACCACAAGCGACTATGATCGGGAAAAACTCGAAGAGCGGCTGGCGAAACTGGGTGAGGGGGTCGCCGTCATTCGTGTTGGCGCGCCTTCGGAGACCGAGATGAAACGGCGCAAGGAGGCACTTGACGATGCGATCAACGCCACCAAGGCGGCGGTTGCAGAGGGTATCGTGCCGGGCGGCGGGCTGGCGCTTCTGCGCTGCACAAAGGCGATTGCGGCTGAGGAAGAAAAGGCCCACGGTGATGAGCGAACTGGCCTGCAGATCCTGCGCCGTGCGCTTAGTGCCCCGGCGCGCCAGATCGCCGAAAACTCAGCGGTTGATGGTGGTGTCGTGGTCGACAGGATGTTGGAAGGCAAAGGGAATTTCGGCTTCGATGCGGGACGCAACGAATATGTTGATCTGGTTAAGGCCGGGATCGTCGACCCGACAAAAGTTGTGCGCATCGCCTTGGAAAACGCCGTTTCGGTTGCAAGTGTCCTGTTGCTGACCGAAGCAACGATGACGGAGATTCCGGAACCGGAGAAACCAGCCATCAAAGAGCCGGAAATGGCGATCTAGATCTGAGCTTTCAATATTGATTTGGAACCATTCTGACGGCGCAATACTTGACCTTGCCGGAAAATCGCCCGTCTCGAAGAGCTCAGAAATGTGTCCAACCCTTATCACCAACCGCGAAAGGCTTGCCGCCGGGATCAAGTACTGTGACGCGGTTTGTTTTTGCGGACGCTGATTTCTCTATATGCCCTATCGCTGAAATCGGTATTCCGGATGCTTGGGATATCTGATCAATTTTGCAGGCCGCTTCTGTCGGAGCTGTAAACATAATTTCATAGTCGTCGCCACCTGCTATCATTTCGGCAATGAGCCCTGGATCACCACCGCAAGCTTGTCGTGCGGAAGACGATAGCGGTACTTTTTCGATATCAACTATACCTGACGATTTTGAGGCTCCACAAATATGTTCCAAGTCCGCGATCAAACCATCTGAGATGTCGATTGTTGACGTTGCAACATCTAGGAGCTTTGGTCCCACATCAGTACGCGGTTGCGGTAGGTGATAACGCGTTACTAATGAGGTTGCCGCTGTGGTATCCAGATTTGGCAGTTCCCCGCGTAGTGCTTTGAGGCCGAGAACCGCGTCGCCTATTGTGCCGGTAACAAAGATTAGATCGCCAGGGTGTGCGCCGCTGCGCCTGAGCATCTGATTCTTCGGAACTTCGCCAAATGCGGTGACCGCAATGGTCAAAGGTCCCGGCGTCGCATTAGTGTCACCCCCGATGAGATGTACGCTAAATTCACGCTGATCGGCAGCGAGCCCGCCGGCGAATTCCGCCAGCCATTCCCTCGTTGTCGCAGGCGGTAACATCAGATCAAGCATATAGGCGTGCGCAGTTGCACCCTTACATGCAATGTCGGACAGATTGACCCGCAAAGCCTTGCGCGCCACGAGATCGGCCGGGTCATCGGAGTGAAAATGCACACCACAGACAATGGCGTCGGTCTTTGCGACAAGGTCACTGCCGGGGGTGGGCGAGATTACTGCTGCGTCATCAAGCAGCGCAAAAGCACCTGGATAGCCTTCAGACAGCGGCGCAAAAAACTCGGCGATAAGTTCGAACTCACCGGGTAGTTGCCGACCTTCGTCAGACATGGAATTCTTCTCGGTCGTAGGTTTCTCAAGCTACAGTGCGATCTGTGGTCATTTCGGCGAGCAAACTCTCAAATTTCTCCTTGGCGGCGTCCGACTCAGTCCTTAGACTCACGAAGACGGTGCCGGAATCTGGTGCAATGAATGCAGCATAGAAGTCGTCGAGCTCAATCCCTTCCGGTTCTCCGGTAACCGAGTGATCCTCGGGAACATGCGGACCGACGACGTCTTCGACATAGATCCTGAGCAGCCAGCCTTCCTCCGTCGTGAGCGGCATGATTTCAAGGGTTCCTGCTGTGGAAACCGAATGGATGCCGGCTTCTTCATCTGATGGTTCAACGCCTGCTGCGGCATCGTCATCGGCCCTAAATTCTCGGGTGGCTCGAAAGGTGACCCTTTGTCGTCCCGAGGTCATCTCATCCTTGAGCCAACTGAAGATCCGATCAGCGGGGATTGCAAGGTGATGCTCCAACATGTTCAGGTTCCTTTTCTTAGACCATGCGATCGTGAGTTCTGAATTTCAGATGCCGACCAGAGCCCGCTGGCAAAAGGTTACGATCGTTTGCTGACGAGGTCGCCGATCAGTTCAAGGGGCAGAGGGAACACGATGGTATTGCTCCTGTCCCCGGCGATGGTTTGAAGCGTGGTCAAATAGCGCAGCTGCATAGCTTGACTTTGCTTAGCCAGGATCTCGGCCGCTTCGAAGAATTTCGCGGCCGCTTGGAATTCGCCTTCAGCATCAATAACCTTGGCCCGGCGCAACCGCTCAGCTTCGGCCTGCTTGGCGATCGCTCTGATCATCCTTTCATCAAGATCGACATGTTTGAGTTCCACATTGGAAACTTTGATGCCCCAGGCGTCGGTCTGCTCGTCGAGAGATTGCTGAATGTCAGCATTGAGTCTTTCGCGTTCGGAGAGCATTTCATCCAGTTCGTGCTGTCCGAGAACCGAACGCAACGTCGTTTGAGCTAGTTGGCTTGTGGCATTCATGAAATCCTCGACTTGGATGATCGCCTTTTCCGCATCGATGGCACGGAAATAGACGACAGCGTTGACCTTCACTGATACATTGTCACGCGAGATCACGTCCTGTTCGGGCACATCTAGAACGCGAGTCCTTAAATCGACTCGTACCATCTGTTGTAGGATGGGAATGATGATGACCAGTCCAGGGCCCTTGACCCTCCAAAATCGCCCAAGCATGAAAACGACACCTCGTTCGTATTCCCGCAGGATCCTGAACGAATAAAGAATAACGAAAATGGGGATCAGAACGACGATCACCCATGACTGCTCCAGAATCTCCATCATGGCATGGTTTCCTTGTTCTCTGAGGCAACGACCAGCGTGAGTCCGTCAATTGACGTGACGCTCACCCTTTGCCCTGGTTGGAGTTCCGACTCTGCGCGGGCGTTCCAAATCTCACCGTGCACGCGCACATGTCCGCGCTTATCTTGCCAGTCGACGACGTCTGCACGGCTGTCGAGAAGTTCCTCCGGTCCGGTGACCACTGCACGTTTGCGAGCGCGCAGCAGCATCATCATGGTGAGCAGAAACAGCCCCGAACTGACGGCGGCGACCGAACCGATCAACATTGGCGAGACTCTGAAGCCGGGCGCGTCGACATCCATCAGCATGATGGAGCCAATGACAAAGGCCGCGCCACCGCCGAGTCCGAGTGCCCCGAAGCTAGGCACGAAAGCTTCGCTAACCATCAGAACGATACCGAGCGCGACGAGTGCAAGTCCTGCGTAGTTGATCGGAAGAACATGAAACGCGTAAAGCGCAAGGAACAGGCACACTGCACCTGCCACTCCGGGAACGATTCCACCGGGGCTATAGAACTCAAACAACAATCCGTAGATGCCGATTAGCATCAAGATGTAAGCAACGTTTGGATTGGTGATGACGCCGAGGACCCGGGTGCGCCAGTCGGCCTCGTAGCGCGTCATCGTTAATCCTCCCGCGGTGATCTGCTTCTGGCCAAATTGAGTTGTAACCGAGTACCCATCGATCTGGTTCAAAAGATCCGGCACACTGGCCGCAATAAACTCGATGACCTGTTCAGCGCGTGCATCTTCGGCGCTGAGGCTGGCCGCCTGCTTCACGGCGCTTTCGGCCCACTCAACGTTTCGTCCGCGCATCTGAGCGAGGCTTCTGATATAGGCCACGGAATCGCTGATGGCTTTATCGGCAATTGTCGGATGACCACCATTCTTTTCCTTGTCGGGCTGTGGGACCGACGGAAGACCTCCGCCGATTTGGACCGGTGTTGCGGCGCCTAAATTGGTGCCCGGCGCCATGGCCGCCACATGGCAGGCATACAGAATATATGTGCCGGCGCTTGCTGCTCGTGCGCCGCTAGGGGCAACGTAACCCACGACCGGCACGGGTGAAGCCAGAATTTCACGGTTGATCACGCGCATGGAGGTGTCCAGCCCACCGGGCGTGTCGAGTCGCAAAATGATAAGTTCGGCTCGTTCTCGTTGCGCAGACTGGATCGCACGCGCCACATAGTCACTTGCGGCCGGTCCGATGGCGCCTTCGATCTCGACCAGCAGCGCGGTTCCGGCTTCCTTCGCCGATAAGTCTCCACGCGACACAAGAAAGAGAGAACCGAGCAGCGCCAAGGCTGCCATGGCTATCGTTTGTACTGTCCTCATCGCGATGCTGTGGTGCATCGTCGGACCTTTCGTCATCTTGCGCTTGTTGAATTTGCCAACCACCAAACCACGGCGCCGGCTACAAGGTTTCGGCGCCGATCCGGCTCGCATCTGCCGTGCTGTGGCTTTGCAGCCACATGTTCAATTTGCACAGACCCTAACCACAATTTGCAATCACGGCATTGACCTCGATCAACGACCAAGATCACTGCAATTTCGCCCGCGATATCGCTAAAGAGAATGCCCGATCATCAACTGATGATCGGGCGAGTCCCAGGTTCATTGGGGCCAATGTAACCTGGATGGCGATGGTGCCTCCGAGCGCGGGGGATAGCTCATTTGGAGGCTTACCGCTTCACTATTGGTCCAAGGTTAGTGTGCTTGAACCAAAATCTTCTTTGTCTTGGCTTTGACTTCCGGGGACTTTGGCAGCGTGATGGTCAGTACCCCGTTCTTGAAGTCCGCATTGACTTGTTTATCGATAACCTCGCAGGGCAGGCGCATTGTGCGCTCGAATGTGCCGTAGGAACGCTCCACCAAGTGATAGTCCTTGTC
>JAEKFU010000724.1 GCA_016522385.1 Pseudomonadota bacterium | reverse complement strand
CAGCTGGCCAAGCGCATGGGTTTCGACGGCTTCGACTGGAAGAATTCCAACGATGTCGCTGAGGAATCGGCCCGCTTCTCGCGTGGCAGCCGCAAAGATTTCAACATGATCAAGATGGCGGCACAGCGCGAGGGCAAAACCCTGCACGAGAAACTTGGCGAATTCGGTACCAACGGAATCCAGGGGCCGGTCTTCATGAAGGACGACGGTACGCTGGTCGGCACCAAGCGGCTGCACGATACAACGCGGACGCTGGATGAAACCGGCCCGGCGGGTTCCAACATGTTCAACAAGAAGCTCACCCATTTCAACAGTCAGACCGGGCGCTGCAACATCCAGAAATCTCCCTGGTCACTGTTTTCGGACTATTGGGAGTGGATGAAGCCAAAGGGTGATGAGCTTTGGTGCACCTCAGGGCGCACCAACGAACGCTGGCAGTCGGGTTTCGACGACCGGCGCAGGCCCTATATCGTGCAGCGATGGCCCGAGAATTACGTCGAAATCCATCCCGATGACGCCAAACAGCGCGGTATCGAGAACGGTGACATGCTGATGGTCTACTCCGACCGGGTGCCGAGCCTTAAGGAAACGACGCTCGGTGTCGAGGGAGCCGACTATTCGTTCTCCGGCCAGATGGCGGCCGGCAACGTGGAGCTGACCCGGGCCGCAGTTACCGGCGTTGCCATGGTCACCCGACACATCAAGAAGGGCATCATCTATATGGACTTCCTGCACACGTCGCAGCCGGCCAACTCGCTCGAAGGCCGTGTCGTCGACTGGATAAGTGGCAATTACAACTATAAGATGGGTGTCGCCCAAGTGAAGAAGATCGGCGAGTCGCCCTATAAGAGAACGTTCCGGTCAATGTCTTTCGCTCCGAGGGACATCATCTGATCTGAACAACGGGTCCGCGCTTGAACGCAGTGTTCAACCGGGCCCGGACTCTGTGAACGGCCGGTGCTCTTGACCTAGCGCAAGATTTTTGGACTTTGAAACATGACCATTTGCCAGGAGATGACACCGGACGCGCATCGAACGCCCGATTCCGACAAGGCGTCTGAACAGGTCTGCGCGGTGTTGGCTGGGATCCTGAGCACGGGAACCGATGTTCATCGCTGCCTGGCGGCGCAGGCGCTTGGCCGCATCGCTTCGCCGGCCAGCGTTCAGCCTCTGGTAGAAGCCCTGCTGGACGAAGACCAAGACGTTCGAAGCGATGCTGCCGAAGCACTTGTGCAGCTGGTCGATCCTCACGCGAGCGATCAGTTGCTCGACAACCTGGTTGGCGATCCCTGTACGGAAGTCAAGCTGGCGGCCATCGACGCGTTGGCCAGACTCAAGGACGATCGGGTGATCCCGTGGCTTCGCCGCATGGTCAGAGGCCGCGATGAGGAGATTGTCTGGGACGACGAGGAATTCTTCGCCAGCGGTTGGGACGATTGGGTGGAAATCCAGCTCAAGGCGGTTACGGCGTTGGCTGCATTGAACGCCCAGGAAGCCGTTCCCGATATTGTTGCCGCTATCCGTGACGAGGACGCTCAGGACATGAGTGAGGCTGCCTGCAAGGCCCTGGCGCAACTGGGTCAAGCCGGTATCGATGCGCTCGCAGGCCTTTTGGACAACTGCCCGGTCCGTCTGCGACGGCGCGCGGCAGCGGCACTGGCCGCAAGTCCGGCGCAGGAGGCGGCCGAACCGCAGGCACGTGCCTTTGCCGATCCTTCCGCCGAGGTGCGTACAGCCGCCATGCGGGCGCGGGCGAATTGTTGCCCGGAAGATATTCGTCTGACCGAGTTCTTCCAGGATCCCGACGCGGCAATCCGTACCGGAGCCGTACGGCTTATCGGCGAGCATTACCCCGACCGCCTGCAAGGATTACTCGCCGACAGCTCCAAGTCCGTGCAGGCCGCAGCCCTGACGGCAATGTCCGGCATTGAGGGATTTCCCGTAAACGAAGACCTCATTACGCAACTGCGGGCCAGGCTTGCAGACAATTCAGTCGAGCTTTCAGCCGCGGCAGCGCGTGCCCTAGCTGCGATCGCCCCGCAGGAGGCGGTGGATGACCTGATCAGGTTGCTTGACGATACGGCCCAACCGGAAGGGATACGCCTCGGTGCATTGCACGGACTGGTGCTTGCCGGCGGCAAGAAGGTCACGGAGGCTCTCATCCGTGTCATCGACGATGAGATGCGCCCGCTGCGTCTTGCCGCCATGACCGAACTTGCTTACCTGGCCGGCAACGATGTGCGTTGGCCCAATCCTGCCGGTGAAGCGCTGCTGTCGGTTCTGCGCGGCGGTTATGAACCCGATACCGGCGACACCGCAAGCAAGACGGATACGCCGGCACCGGGCGCGCCGCAGAAAGAAGGCCCTGCCGTCACAGAGCAAGCCGAGCCCGATGCTGACCGCGAACAGGAGGATACAGACCGGCCGCAGACGGTGCCAACCTCGACGCTGGCCGCGATCCTTGAAGATGCCCCGGATATCAGAGCAGTCCGCGCAATGCCGGACCAAGGGGTGGAACTCACGGCAACCGACATGGAACGCCTGGCCATTGCCAGGCGCGTCCTGGGCAAGAGACGCATGGCAACCGAGCCGAAAATTGTCGTGACAGACGATATCCGCCGCTTTGCAGCCCGCGTCCTGGGTGACGTTGTCCGTGAAGATGTCGCCTGCGCGCTGTCCAAGATGCTCACGGTGGAAGACACGGAGTTGCGCAGGGCGGCAGCTGACTCGCTGTCACGGATAGGTGCGTCGAAAAGCCGCCTGCCCGATGTGGTTGCCGAACGACTGGTGGAGGCTGTTGCAAGCAGCGACGGCGATACCAAGCTGCTGTTGATACGCGCCCTTGGCGCCTGCGAAACCGAAAATGCTGCCGGCGTGCCGCAGAACCTGCTGGCAGACAAAGACAGTTTTGTGCGCGCAGAAGCAATTGGCGCTCTGTCCAGGCAGGGCAAGGCAGGCAAGGAAATCGCACGGTTGCTTGCCGATCCGGACCGGTCGGTGCGGTTGAGAGCTGCGGAAGCCGTCGCCAGCCACAAGGCGCGTAACGCTGTCAAGCCATTGGTCGATTTTGCCTTCTCATTCGAAGGCTGTCACGGGGCTGAGGCCGCCCGATTGCTCAAGAACATCGATCCAGGCGCGGCCAGTTCATCATTCGTCGACGTGCTCCGCGACCCGGAACGGAAGCGGACATGGTCGGTCGCCATTGAAGCTTTGGCGGAATTGAACAGTTCACAACCGACCCGGTCATCTAAGGCCGTGGGCCGCGAGCAATGAAGAGAGTGGAGGAATTTCTAATGAAGACCAGCAGGATTTTCGCAAACATTGTGCTTAGCCTCGGCCTGGCACTCGTCTTG
>JAEKFU010000465.1 GCA_016522385.1 Pseudomonadota bacterium | reverse complement strand
GCCTTCAAGGCGAAACACCGGCCACAGCAAAGCCACCCAGATCACCAGCAAACCGCAATAGAGCAGGTACATCAGCATGCACCTGTCTTATCAGCCCGCTGCCCGCCTGTCTCGCCGTGCCGACCGTCTGCCGGCAGCTGATTCCCAGGAGCGCTTTTTCAGCAACACACCAATTGCGGAAACGGACACGTCGGTTGCCGCACTTGCAAAGTGCCTGCAGCCTGTGGCCAGATTGCCCGGGTAATCTGAAAGGGGCCAAAAGCACATGGAACCTCTGGTTGTTCTGATCGGCGTATTCGCCATCTTCATTCCCGCGCTCATATTGCCCGGGCCCGATTTCGTTGCCGTCGTCAGGTCGTCCATGACACGCGGAACAACGGCCGGCCTGTTGACCACGCTCGGTGTGTCCATAGGGCTTGGGTTCTATGCAAGTCTAAGCCTCCTCGGTCTGTCGGCGGTTCTGGTTGAATATCAATGGCTGGCCTGGACCGTGCGGGTCTTGGGTGGCAGCTATCTCATCTATCTCGGGATGCGCCTCTGGTTCTCGAGATCGCAACGGGTGGATGTTGCCGGCAAAAACGGCAGACCACGCGGCAATGCGCTGATGTTCGGCTTTCTGGTCACCCTGACCAACCCGAAGGCGATTGTTCTGTTTGCCAGCGTGTTCGCGACCGCGGTCACCCAGCACACGCCGGTATGGCTCATGGGACTGATGATCGCGCTTGTCGTTTCCAGTTCTCTAGCCTGGTATGCAACCGTCTCCGTCTTCATGTCCTCGATGCCGGTCATCAGCCGCGTTCGCAATGCCCAGCACTGGATCGAACGCGCTGCCGGTGTGTGTTTTGTCGGCATTGGCGGCCGCATCCTGGCCGACAGCCGCAATCCGGTAGCACCGTAGATCGAGCCGGAATAGACAATCTACGGCAATGGCATGGACGCTTCACGTCCAACGCCAACAGACTTGGAAAGAGAAGCCGTTCATGCCAACCTTGCGATCCAAGGGACCTCGATCTGGGGGATATTTGGCCACAAACGTTCCTTCCAGGCCTGCAGGCCACCGTGCCGTTCTGGCCATAGCCGTTCCCATCATGGCTTCGAACATCTCCGAGCCCTTGCTTGGACTGGTGGACACCTGGGTGATCGGCAGGCTTCCCGAGGCCTACTACATCGGCGCCATTGCCCTTGGCGCAACGATCTTCTCACTCATCTTCTGGGCCTTCGGGTTCCTGCGCATGGGCACAGGCGGCCTGACCGCCCAGGCCGAGGGCGCAGGAGACGGCGAGGAACTGAGAGCGGTTCTCGCCCGGGCACTGTTGATTGCGGGCGTTGCCGGCGCCGGCCTGATCGTGATTTCGCCTTTGATCGAAATGCTGGCGTTCTGGCTCTTGCAGGGCTCGGCAGAGGTCGAGCACCACGCCCGCACCTACTTCCAGATCAGGGTTCTGTCTGCACCCTTTGCCCTGGCCAATTATGCCTTTCTTGGCTGGTTCATCGGCCTCGGGCGGGCCCGGACGGCATTCGCCCTTCAGCTCGTTCTAAATCTCAGCAATATCATTCTGGATGTGTTCTTTGTGCTCGGCATGGGGATGACCTCGGATGGAGTTGCCCTGGGAACCCTCGCCGCATCGGCCATCGCCTGCGCCTGCGGCTTGTGGGCGGTGCACAGTGAACTGAAGCGCCGAAGCGGGGCCTGGAACCTCCAGCGCATTCTCCAGCGGGCCGGCCTGAAGCGCACGGCGGTGGTGAACTTCGACATCATGATCCGCTCTGTTGCGGTTGTCTTCGCCTTCACGCTCTTCACCGCCAGGAGCGCAGAACTGGGTGACGTCGTGCTGGCGGCAAACACGGTTCTGATGAACATTCTGGCGATCGGAACCCACCTGATCGATGGATTCGCCCATTCTGCCGAAGCGCTCGTGGGCCAAGCGGTCGGCGCCAGGAGCCTGGCGCGATTCCGGCTCTATGCCCGGCTGTCAAGCCAATGGGCCTTTGTGATAGGCGGGCTGTTTGCCTTGGCCACCTGGCTGTCGGGGCCTTTCGTGATCGACGCGCTGACCGTCAATGAGGAGGTGCGCGAAACGGCGCGCATCTATCTTATGTGGGTCGTGGCGGCCCCGATCATTGGCGTCGGCTGCTACCAGCTCGACGGTATTTTCATCGGCGCAACCCAGACCCGTGACCTGCGCAACATGATGCTGCTCAGCGTCGCGCTCTACCTGCCGGCCTGGTACTATTTTGTGCTGGCTTTCGGCAATCAGGGGTTGTGGGCCAGCCTCATACTGTTCCTGATCGTTCGCGCCATCACGCTCTGGGTGCGGGTGCCGGCGCTGATGCGCCAGAAGTTCGTCGGGGCCGTCTAGAGAACAATCGCGCGATCGATCAGGATCGGCCAACCGGTGACCTAGGGTCTGTTGAGTATCAGGGGTGTGGCGCTGGTTTGACAGGATTGGTTCAAATTTAGGGGTGTGAGGAGGAAGGACATGCTGGCATATTCGACGACGAACACCCCTGAAGATGGGCCAATCCTGACAAATCCTTCAGGGACGCGGCCCAATTTGCCTGTGGACGTCACTTTGAGCGAC
>JAEKFU010000378.1 GCA_016522385.1 Pseudomonadota bacterium | reverse complement strand
ACCTTGCCAAGGTTGAAGTCGTGGGTTCGAATCCCATCGCCCGCTCCAGCCCTCCAAGGTGTCCATACCGGAGAGATAGGTACCAGTCTGTGCCTAGGACATGGGTGACAGCCTCGTGCCGAACGGGTTGTCGATAGGTTGCAATGTTTTTTGCTCCAGGTCGATATATCCCAGATCATAGTTGATGAAGCTTAGCAGCCAGATTGCATCGTCTACCTCCTTTATTCCGAGTTTCTGACCGGCCAGTGCGGTCGAGATGTTGATCTTCTTGCGGTGCATGCAGATGCGCCCACAGGCTGTGACGAGCTTGTCTTTGTCATGAAAGGGGTAGGCAATCTGCGGCAGGCCTTTGTAGGGTCGTGTTGAGGGCGCATAGACTTCAGCTGGCATCTTCATTTCGAGCGCTTCATGTGGCCGTTCGGTGTTGAACTCACTGACGAATTCGTCGAACCGGGCTTGCTGCTGCAGGATGTTCATACCGGCCGGTCTTGTGGCTTCTTTCTTCAAGGTGAGATGCCTGCGCTCGTGACGGCCGTTTTGCTGCGGATTGCCAGGTCTGATGCGTTCAATGGCAATACCGAGCCTGAGCCACCACACCGACAGCTTTGACAGATTGTACAAGCCGTTTGGCGCGGCAAAGGGCACGCCGTTGTCGCTTCGGATGGCCTCAGGCAGGCCATGTTCCTCAAACAGCCGCTCAAAGGCGGTGAAGGCATTGTTTTGCTTGGTTGTTTCCAGGGCCTCGCACATCAGAACATAGCGTGAGGCCTGGTCGGTGACCGTCAAGGGGTAACAGTATCGGCCGTTGCCCAGTTTGAACTCTCCTTTGAAGTCCGTACACCACAGCTGGTTCGGCAACAGGGCTCTTGAAAGAGGCGTTCCTTGCGCCTTGGTGCGCCGCCTCTGGCGTGCGCGCTTGACGAGACCGTGGCGGTCCAGCACGGCATGGACCGTGGACTTTGCCGGAATACGCACATCCCCGGCCAGGCGGCGGATCAGCAAC
The DNA here is from genome assembly GCA_016522385.1 of Pseudomonadota bacterium. GTDB lineage: Bacteria > Pseudomonadota > Alphaproteobacteria > Rhizobiales > Aestuariivirgaceae > JABDJG01. Next base: position 6,059 of record JAEKFU010000378.1, on the reverse strand, counting down.
TCGCGGATCTTCCTAGCGCCCCAGTGGGGCTTGTCGCGCTTCAGCCGGACGATCATTTGCTCAACCTGTGCCGGCAGTTGATTGGCATAACGCACCGGCCGGCGTGAGCGATCGCATAACGCCTCCAGCCCGTGCTCCTTATAGCGGTTGAAGATCTTGTAACCGGTCTTGCGCGAGATGCCGAACTCGCGACACACATCGCTCATGCCCTCGCCATCCAGCAGACGGGCAACAAATCGCAGACGTTCCTCCATAACCGAACTCTCTTTCCACGGCATCAACACCTCCTGCCAAATGGCAAAAAGTGTTACCCATGTGTCCGGTACAAAGCGTCACCTATGTCTCGGGTCTCTCATGGGTCCGTTCCGGACACATGGGTTACAGTTTATTCTTGCGACATGGGTAACACTTTTGGCCCGAAATGATCTAAAGCGGTTGAAGCTGGCCCCAACGCTCCCTGACGCTCAACCCAACGTCTCCTTTGGTGCTGAGTTCAACAAGTCGGCAAGTAGCCGTGCAAAAGCCTCGGCTTCGTCCGCCGTGAGACCGACAAGCGCGTCGCGCGGTTTGACATACACGTAACAGGCAGCGTCACCGGTCACGTCATGAACCCGCCAGTGGCCACTGTGCGATATCATCTCCGCTTTGAAGGGTCCGGTAAATTTCATTGGCCGCGGGGCCTCCTGCTTATGCCAGTCACTCTTGTCGGTCTACTGGACCATGCCTGGGGCGTTGAACCGCGCTGGCGTCATCGAAGTCAGCCGCGGAGTGGCGCTAAGCCGCGCCCGGTACGTTATTTCGATCCTCACTGGAACAGCCCCCACGGTATCACCGACGCTCAGCTCAACACGACTGACCATGCTAGGGTGTGGTGACACACCTTAGGCCGGGCGTTCAGCCAGTGCGTCGTGGGTCGCGATTGATGTCGCCCTCACCATCATCCAGCTATTGCCGCTGTCTTTGCTGCTTATGGATTCGCTCAATGACCAGCCAGACGCATAACCCCCGGATGATCCCGCCAACCACCCTTCCTAGGTGCGGTCCACGATGACGTCAGGCAGTAGCGCTAGCGTTTGGGTTTGGGGATAGCCATAAGGCGCCTTAGCAAGGTGCGCCGCATCTCTCTACGTTGAAAGGCTATCGCCACGATACCACCGGCGATTAGACCGGCGAGCAGAAGTTCCATTAATCCTATCATCTGATGTCACTCCGGTGATAGTGTTGGGGTCTTTACCCTATGGACGCGACTCACCTCTTCGCAAATCAAATGTTACATCAACTTGTAGTTGTTCGCAATAATGTTTTGGCCGATCTCAATACTACGCCATTGAAACAGTCGTTCCGAGTAGAGAGTAACAAGTCCCAAGAAAAGAGGAGCAAACCAAAGGCTCCGAACATAGACGCAGTACCGGGAACTGTTGGCAACTGCTTAAGGTTTGCCCATCAGCGGGAATTGGCTGACACCGGTGCGAAATGACCCAAAACGAATCAAGCTGGCCCCTACAAGCTACCAATTGTTCATAATTCGCAAACTGATCCTTAAACTTGAGCTGGCATTTTGACCAATATCGTTAGTCAGTCAGTAGTAAAGGACATCGGCAAACATGTCGGAAAACTGGGAAATCTATCGCGTCGGCATTGACGGCCAGTCGGCTTTCATCTTCTTCAACGACGGCGTGAGCGAGACAATCAATGAACTCGCGCTTCCTAACCTGCTGAAACTCCAAGTCGCGTTTCGCAATGCCGCCGAAAGCGGCATGGCGGGCGAGGGTGAGCTCGCAACGCTTGATGTCATCGATGACGAGATAGAAAGCTGGGCTGCCGACACCGGCGCTGCCTATGTTGGCCGCGTCACCTGCGCCGGTTGCCGCACCTATTTCTGCTATACTGACTACTGTCAGGAAGACGCCGAGGCGCTGGCTGAACATCTGATCCTGCAGTCGGGCTATGAAATCGGCATAAGCCTGGATGCTGACCCGGACAAGCAGGTTTACTGGGACGCCATCTATCCGGCCCCGCAAGAGCGCCAGGTGATGAGCGACATGCAAGTGATCAAGCAGCTGGAGGCCTATAACGACAATCTTTCGGCGCCGCGCCGCATCGATCACTTCGCCTATTTCGACAGTCGTGTTCAAATCGAGATGTTTGTCAACTGGGCCCGCAAGCATGGGTTCATGATTGATCAAATGGCAAAGCCGAGCGCCGATGTTCCCCAACACATGGTGGTGTTCCATCATGATTGCAGGCCACTGCCCGAAGAGATTTCGAGCCACACATTTGCAGTTGCCGCCAATGCCAATCGTCTCGGCGGTGAGTACGGTGGGTGGACAACCACGGCCCAGTCTCAGACGTACTGAAGATGCGCCAATCTGCATTCGGCAAGCCGAGGTGATCAGGACAACCTGAATCTCAACAACCCTAAGCGAACCGGCGTCATAGATGCTGCCCGGCATTCGGGCCTCACATCTGAGAAAGCTTGACCTTCATAGCGAATTCGGTTCCGATGGGGTCGTGGAGCGAAGTCCACCTTTTTGTCTTGCGCGTGCAAACGTGCGACCGGGGGATGTGATCAGCCAGCGGCGTGGGGTATGAGAATTGGGCGCAGGATCTGCCCACCGTGTCCGCATGCTGATCACATGATTCCTCTTTGGGTGAGGGACCATTGGCAATGATGAGATGGCTAATTCGGTTCGCTTTGGGTCTGGTATCATTAGCACTCTTACCAACGGCTGGTCATGCCGCCACTCTTGATGATGTCAGGACAAGGGGTGTTCTTAATTGCGGTGTTAATAATGGCTTGCCGGGTTTTTCCGCGCCCGACGACAAGGGCAACTGGGCCGGCATGGACGTTGACTATTGTCGCGCCGTGGCCGCCGCAATTTTTGGTGATGATACCAAGGTCGCCTATATCGGCTTGTCGGCGACGGAACGCTTTGATGTGCTTAGAAGCGGCAAGATCGACCTTTTGTCACGCAACACCACATGGACCGCACAGCGCGATAGCGCGCTTGGCCTGCACTTTGCCGGCGTCACCTATTATGATGGGCAAGGTTTCATGGTACGCCGCTCGCTCGGCGTGATCAGCGCTCTGCAGCTTGGCGGTACCGCGATCTGTATTCAAATCGGCACGACGACTGAGCTTAATGTTGCCGATTACTTCCGAACCAACGATCTGCAATACGAGGTGGTTGCGTTCGAAACCGGAGATGACGTGGTTGAGGCCTATAACAAAGAACGCTGCGATGCGTTTACCGCCGATGCCTCCCGGCTCTATGCCGAGCGTCTAAAGTTGTCTAATCCCGACGAGCATGTCGTTTTACCGGAAATCATATCCAAGGAACCGCTCGGGCCGGTGGTCCGTGAAGGCGACGATCAATGGTTCAATCTGGTGAAATGGGTCCATTTTGCCATGGTCAACGCAGAAGAACTCGGTGTAACAACCGAGAATGTCGCACAGCTGCGGGCCAGCAACAATCCGGCAATCAAACGTCTGTTGGGCCTTGAGGGCGACTTTGGCGAGAAGCTGGGGATCAGCAACGATTGGTCCTACAACATCATCAAACTTGTCGGTAACTATGGCGAAGTCTTTGAACGCAATGTCGGCCCGAGTTCGCCGCTTGGTATTGCACGGGGCATAAATGCCTTGTGGTCCAAGGGTGGTATCCAATATGCTCCCCCGGTACGTTAGATCGGGTTGAGTGTAAGATACCGGTCGGCGAGGCAATGATTTGATCTAGAACCGGGAACAAGCCGGCATCCATTCTTGAAGGTGAGCGAATATGGCCAAAGCAGCAGCCAAAAAGAAATCTGAATTGAAGATATCGGACGAGGTCGCCATCGAAATTTCCGGCATGAATAAGTGGTTCGGCGACTTTCACGTATTGCGCGATATCAATCTGACTGTTTACGAGGGTGAACGCATTGTCATTTGCGGACCTTCCGGTTCCGGTAAGTCGACACTCATCCGCTGCATCAACCGCCTCGAAGAACACCAAAAAGGCCAGATCATCGTCGACGGAATCGAACTCACTAATGATTTGAAGAAGATCGATGAGATCCGCCGCGAAGTCGGCATGTGTTTCCAGCACTTCAACTTATACCCACATCTTACAGTGATGGAAAACTGCACTCTCGCGCCGATCTGGGTGCGCAAGATCCCCAGGGCCGAAGCCGAGGCGACAGCGATGAAGTTCCTTGAACGGGTCAAGATTCCCGAACAGGCCAGCAAGTTCCCCGGTCAATTGTCCGGTGGACAGCAGCAGCGTGTGGCAATTGCCCGCTCATTGTGCATGAACCCCAAGATTATGCTATTTGACGAGCCGACCTCGGCGCTTGATCCGGAAATGATCAAGGAGGTGCTCGAAGTTATGGTCGACCTCGCTGTGACCGGCATGACAATGCTGTGCGTCACCCATGAAATGGGTTTTGCCCGCCAGGTGGCCAATCGGGTGATCTTCATGGACGAGGGACAGATCGTTGAGCAGAACGAACCCGAAGAGTTCTTCAGCAATCCCAAATCCGACCGCACCAAGCTTTTCCTGAGTCAGATTCTGCAGCACTAGACGTTAGTCCAGTAGCTCCATGGTCTTCTCCTTACGTTCGTAGGGCACGAAGCCAATTCGCTGATAGAGCGGCAGGGCACGCGGACCGTCCAGCGTGCATGTCTCGACCTTCAACACCGATGGTTCCTTACTCCAGGCCATGGCAACGGCCTCGCTGAGCAGCCATTTGCCGAGGCCAAGCCCGTGATAGTCGGGAACGATGCCGAAATAGGCCAGCCAGATTTCTTGTGCGTCGCGGCAGTCCAGTTCGAAAAAGCCGGCCGGCACGCCGGCGACATAAGCGGCATAAATCTCGATACCCTCGGCATGGATAGCCTGTTGCAGTTCCTCATCAGTCAGCTTCTTGCGGTCGAGCCAGTGATACGCGGTGCCGACTGTTTCATACAGGTAGCGGTAGAAGTGCACCGGCGGTTTTTCCACACGGATCAAGGCCACCTTGATGTTGGCGGGGGGATGCATGTGGACATGCGGGTTCTCGGTCATCTGCAGAAACGTGACGATCGTATCGACCGTCTTTTTCGCCGTATTCTTGCGCGGCATATCCCCTCTCAACAGACCTAGGGTGTGGTGACAGTTACAGGCATGAGTTTGACGGGCCAAATTTTGAGTGATTTTTGTGGAAAATCCGGCGCGGTAGGCTCATCGCCTTCAAGTCGGATTTTGCGCACAAAGCGCCAAAATATGGCCCGCCCGATAGGGTTTTGCATAAATCGTCCACCAACAGTGGCTTTGTCCTTGCAAAGGGGGCCGCCCTGTGCTGCGGACAAAGCCTTGTTATTGAACGATTTATGCAAAATCAAACCCATGCCTGTAACTGTCACCACACCCTAGTCGTCAGCCTCGACCGGCAGTCCCTCGATGCCACCCCATTCCGTCCACGAGCCGTCATAAAGCGCATGATTGCCATGACCGATGATCGACAGGCCAAGCGTCAAGATGGCCGCCGTGACGCCGGAGCCGCACGAGGTGATGACAGGTTTTTCCAGGTCGATGCCGGCGGTTTCGAAGATCTGCCTGATTTCACTGGCCGGCCTGACTGTGCCGTCCTCATTGAGCAGAGATGCATAGTGCACATTACAGGCACCCGGCATATGGCCAGATCGCAATCCGGCTCTTGGTTCCTTTTCCTGGCCGGTGAAGCGCGAATGCGAGCGGGCATCGGCGATTTGTACCAGCCCAGAACTGATAGCGCTTAAAACATCGTCCTTGTCGCGCACCATCGTGGACTGTTGGCGGGCACTGAAGTGCCGTTCCTGGCGCGGTGACGGCGGACCATCTTCAGTCGTACGATCTTCGGCCTTCCATTTGGCGAATCCGCCATCAAGGATGGCGACATCCTCGTGCCCGAAGACTTGGAACATCCACCATGCGCGGGCCGCCGAGAAAAGACCGGCCGTGTCATAGGCAATTACCCGCTTGCCGTCGCCAATTCCCATCTTGCGCATGCGCGAAGAGAACTTGACCGGCGAGGGCAGCATGTGCGGCAGATCGCTGGTC
>JAEKFU010000658.1 GCA_016522385.1 Pseudomonadota bacterium | reverse complement strand
ACTATCAACCTGCACGGTCCGTAGAGGACATCTTGAGGTTGGAGGCCACGTAGGTGTCACTTGATGAAGGCTTGCCGGATTTGGGTGAACATGATGCGGTTGGAAGAACGCCTCTAGAGTGATCGGTCGGTTTGATGTGGCAACACATCAGGTGCTGCCGTTCAGGGTGCCTGCCGGAGACTGCAGTTGGCAGCGTGAGCTGCGCCGAAAGGCTGCGGTGCTGTTTCAAAGCAGTGTTCGGGAGAAAAGCGCGGGGTTGTCTCCGGACAGCCCCGCGTTTTCTGTTTGTGGGTGTTCCATGTGAAATGGCACACACTATGGGCACCGCCGGGAGAACCGCGAAGCCATTCACATTGTCATTTGTTGTGCATTCTCTAGAATGAGGCGTGGAGACCGCAAGTCAACACAAAGGCCATGGACACACGATGACAAGCAGCCCGGAAGTCAAGAGCTTTTTCGATCAAAACACCAACTCGGCGAGCCATGTCGTTCATGATCCGGCTACCGGAGCCTGTGCCGTAATCGACTCCGTTCTTGACTATGACTTGGTAACCGGCCGCACCGGCACGAGCGCCGCTGAACCGCTCATCGGCTATGTCGAAGCGAACGGCCTCACCTGCGAGTGGGTCCTAGAAACCCATGTGCACGCCGACCATCTCTCGGCCGCGCCGTTTATTCAGGATCGCCTCGGCGGCAAGCTCGGCATCGGTGCGAATATCACGGTTGTCCAGGACACTTTTGGCAAGATCTTCAATGCCGGTACTGAATTCGAGCGCGACGGCAGCCAGTTCGACCGACTGTTCAACGACGGTGATGAATTCTCCATCGGTTCGATAAGCGTAGATGTCATGCACACGCCCGGCCATACGCCGGCCTGTGTCACGTATGTGATGGGCGATGCTGCATTCGTCGGTGATACGCTATTCATGCCCGACTACGGCACGGCCCGGGCCGATTTTCCCGGCGGCGATGCCCGCGCGCTCTATCGTTCAATCCGCCGAGTTCTGTCCCTACCCGCCGAAACCCGTCTTTTCTTGTGCCACGACTACAAAGCACCCGGCCGAGACGAGTTCAGCTGGCAGACCACGGTTGCCAATGAGCGGGCTCACAATATCCATGTCCATGATGGTGTCGGCGAGGATGAATTCGTTGCCATGCGTGAAGCGCGTGACAAGACCCTCAACATGCCCAAGCTCATCATTCCGTCGATCCAGATCAACATGCGTGCCGGTGACACGCCACCGCCTGAAAATGACGGCAACGTCTACCTGAAAGTGCCGCTCGACAAACTGTGACGTTTCCGTATTGATTTCCTCGGGTCAGAACCGAGGACAACAGCCTTGTGGACCCTCGCCCGCTCTACCCGCTGTGCCTGGCCTGCTGATCGAAGAAAGATGCCGTGGTCGGCTTTTGCGGTAGCTGCATTTCATAGGCAACAGAGCGTACAGCACCGGTCCGCTCACCACGCACAACGAAACCTTCGTATCTGGTCGGCATCGGATTGGCCGCATAGGCAACAGCGTCTTCGGCACTGTAAACGCAGATGAACAGGGTTCGCGGCGCATCCGACCTGTTCGATGCCGAGCCATGCAAAAGCCGGGTGTGCATTAGACACGCTGTTCCAGCCGGCCCCGTGCACGTCACGGCTCTTGCCTGCGAAGACTCAGCCACATCATCGCTCACGGCGCCGGTAAAAACACCATCATGCCAGAGCCCATGAATGTCGCCGCGGTGGCTGCCCGGCAGGACCTCAAGTGGGCCGTTGTTCTCGGTGACCTCATCGACCATCAACAGTGCTGTCACGACATCATCATTGCTGTGTGGCGTGAACGGGAAGTCCTGGTGCCATTTCACCTGGGTGTTGCCGCGCGGCAGCTTGGAATTGATCTTGGTATGATGCAGCTTGACATTAGGCCCGATCAGGTCGGCCACGCAGTCCGTCATGCGGCTGTTCGACATTGCCTCAAAATAGGCATCTGACACTTCGATCGGCGCATTCACCCGCCGCAACCCAGGCCTGTCAGCTGAGTGCCCCGGCTCCAAATCAAACCTCGGCCTCCCATCGAGCGTATCGCCATAGGCCTGGTTATGATATCGGCTCTCTTCCACCCATTTGGCAAAGTCCGCCTGCAGCGCCGACAACTGGCCGGCATCCACGGCATCCCCTACAACCAGATAACCATTCTCCCAAAAGAACTTCTTCTGCGCGTCAGTTAATGCCGCCATGTCAGACACCTCCCATGCTCGAGCTGCCGATCACTGATAGCACTGTCTTGGCAGCTGCGTGAACCGGCACAAACTCCTCAGGCAACGCCCAGTTTCTTCTGCAGGCTCGAGCTCGACGTGGTGTACTGGAACAGCAACCTTTCACCCGGATTGATGTAGCGGAACGCTTGCTGGGCCATCAGCGCGGCTTCGTGGAACCCAGACAGGATCAACTTGAGCTTGCCGGGATAGGTATTAATATCACCTATGGCAAATATGCCGGGCACGGAGGTTTCGAACTTCTCCGTGTCGACAGGAATTAGGTTCTCGTGCAGGTTGATGCCCCAGTCAGCCACCGGGCCGAGTTTCATGGTCAGGCCAAAGAAGGGTAGCATCGTATCGCAGGTGATGTCGAACTCGCCTTCTTTTCCTTTTGCGGTTACGCCGGTGAGCTGACCGGCGTCCCCATGCACGGCCGTCACCTGGCCGATCCTTAGATCCATTTTTCCGGACGTCACCAGTTCACGCATCTTTTTTACACTGTCGGGGGCCGCACGGAAATCATCACGCCGGTGGAGCAATGTCAGACGGTTCGCCAGCGGTTGCAGATTGAGCGTCCAGTCGAGCGCTGAATCGCCGCCACCGACAATTAGGATGTCCTTGCCGCGAAATGCTTCCATCTGGCGCACCGAGTAAAACACCGATGTGCCCTCAAAATCCTCAATGCCCGGCATAGGCGGTTTCTTGGGCTGGAACGAGCCGCCGCCGGCTGCAATTATGACAATCTTGCTGTGAAACTCGAGACCGGCATCGGTTCTAACGATAAAATCCGTGTCACCCCGCTTTTCAAGTTCGGTTACCATCTGGCTGAAATGGAACTGTGCTCCAAAAGGTTTTACCTGTTCCATCAGCTGGTCCGTCAGCTCCTGGCCGGACACCACGGGCATTCCGGGAATGTCATATATCGGCTTTTCTGGATAGAGCTCGGTGCATTGGCCGCCAGGCCGGTCGAGAATGTCGATGACATGGCACTTAATATCGAGCAGGCCGAGCTCAAAGATTGTAAATATACCGCATGGTCCGCCGCCAATAATGACGGCGTCGGTGGTGATCACCTCAGCTCTCATAAACCCGTTCTCCAGAGAAGTTCTTCAAGCCCAGAACGCATCGCACAAAGTCGTCGCCGACTTCGCATGACACGCTCAGAACTGTTTTTCCGGCACCTTGACCACCAAGCCGTCCAGTGCGTCGCTTACCTTGATCTGACAAGACAGGCGGGAATTGTCGCGAACATCAAACGCGAAATCCAGCATGTCCTCTTCCATTTCGCTGCGCTCACCGACGGCGTCCAGCCATTCCGGTTCGACATAAACATGACAGGTCGCGCAGGCACAAGCACCGCCACAATCTGCATCAATCCCCGGCACCATATTCTTCACCGCCGATTCCATCACCGACATGCCATTGCTTGCATCAACCTCGTGCGGTGTACCGTTGAACTCAATGAATGTGATTTTCGCCATATAACAATCCCGCAGCCCATGCACGTCTGGCATGCCCTTACTTAGCCATGAGCAGGTTATCTAGGAGATTGCGCGCACGAAGACAATCCGCCAAACACGACCTGCGGCAATAATATTAACCGGCTTAAAGTTGATTGGCGGCACGGTTTACCGCGACATGATCTAGAGCGTGTCTTTCTCATATGGAACCATTTGATGGTCCAAATCCGGTCACTCGGCTAGTTACGGAACGCAGCGCGATGTGGGTCATCGGGCAAGTTCGGTGACGACGT
>JAEKFU010000355.1 GCA_016522385.1 Pseudomonadota bacterium | reverse complement strand
CGCCCGACCGGCGGACTACCACCAACAAGGTCGATATGATGACGACAAGGAGAACAGCGACACCGGCGCTCCAGGCAATGGAAAACTCGACTGGCAGGAAGGTGACACTGGCGATTTCATCGACGATCCGCCCTATGGCAACAATCAGGACGGCCCAGGTTGCCAACTGAAAAGCCTGGGTGGCGCTGGCAGTACTCAGATTGACCAAACGCAGATCGGGACGACCGGGACGGAGTATGCCGCGTAAGAGGCCAATGGTTGTGGCCGCGGAAAGACCTGCAAGCAAGATCATTTTGACCAGCCGCTCGCTGCGCGGCGGCATGTCGATCAATAGGTTGATGATAATTGTAGCAACAACGATGATGGCGAAGGAGTAGATCGCGACACGCACAGCGCGCCACAGGCGGCGCAGATCCTCATCATGAGCCGGTGCCTCAACAACAGCACGAAGCCAACCCATCCAAAGGGCTACAATGCCGAGCAGGCTTGCGGAGAAAATGGCCACGACCAGCCAGAAACTGTTGGTCTTCTTGTCTTTGTCGAATGTCCGCCAGGATGAGATCAGCGCTTCAAAGCGCGACAGCATGGTCGGTAGTGCGCTGATCCCGTCATACCACAGCAACGGGTTGACCACCGATCTGGTGGCTTGAAAGATCCTGTTGACGAATTCGCTGCGCTGGCGCTCACCGGCCAGTGCCGACAATTGGCCGGCCTCGAGGGTCAGCAGCTCGAGCTGTTTGGAGACGGCTTCAAGCCGGGTCACACTTTCGGTCAGCCGTTGGCGCTCGGAGGCAATGGATTCAGCCTCGGTTTGCCCTTCTGCAGGCGGATCGCCGAGTTTTTTCAGTTGCTCCGTGGAGTCGCTTAACGGACGCTGGATCTCACTTTGCGCCGCAAGCGCCTCAGTGCGCAGGGCTTCCAGTTGTTGCCGTTTCGTCTGCAGTTCCGCACCAGTCACGGCGACCGACGCTAGGTCGGTGCGCAGTTTGTCAATTTTTGCCTTGAGATCTGTATAGGTGCGTTCGGCCTTGCCGGCTGCCTGGTCGGCTTGCTGTGCAAGCGCGCCCTGCAGTGGAATTGCCGCGACCAGCACGACAATTAGCATCAGCAGGCGTATATGCAGCAAAGCGTGCCGGGCGATCATGGAATGAGCCTCCGAATCCTAAACGAGACGGCTTTGTTCGACAGCTGCGGCGATGAAGGATGCAAACAGCGGGTGCGGCGCAAATGGTTTGGATTTGAGCTCGGGATGATACTGTACGCCGATGAACCAGCAATGGTCAGGGAATTCAACAATTTCAGGCAGCAGACCATCCGGCGATAGACCTGAGAACTGCATGCCGGCAGATTCCAGTTTGTCGCGATAGCGCATGTTGACTTCATAGCGATGACGGTGACGTTCGGAAATGTTAGTGTCGCCGTAAATTTCGGCAACTTTGGAACCCGGCGTCAAGTGCGCATCATAGGCGCCAAGCCGCATGGTACCGCCAAGATCACCGTTCGACTTGCGCTGCTCCAGCTCATTACCGCGCATCCATTCGGTCATTAGGCCAACCACCGCCTCATCGGTCTCACCGAATTCGGTGGAACTGGCCTCGGTAATGCCGGCAAGACTGCGGGCCGCTTCAATCACCGCCATCTGCATGCCAAAACAGATGCCGAAATAAGGCACGTCACGTTCACGGGCAAAGGTGGCTGCTTTTATCTTGCCTTCCGCACCGCGCTCGCCAAACCCGCCTGGCACCAAAATGCCATGAACACCCTGCAGGAATGGTGACGGATCCGCCTGTTCGAAGATCTCGCTTTCAATCCACTCGAGCCTGACCTTGACGCGATTGTCAATACCGCCATGGGTCAGCGCCTCATTAAGCGACTTATAAGCATCCAGCAGGCCAGTGTATTTGCCTACCACGGCAATCGTCACCTCGCCTTCGGGGCTGGAAATGCGCTCAGATATTTCTGTCCAACGTGACAGGTCGGGCTCAGGAGCATCATCGATGCCGAACGCAGCAAGGATCTCGTTATCCAAGCCTTCGGCGTGATAGGCAAGCGGCACTTCATAGATCGAGGCGACATCAAGGGCCTGAATAACGGCACTTGGCCTGACGTTGCAGAAAAGGCCGATCTTGTTTCGTTCATTGGCCGGAATTTCCCGGTCCGCGCGGCACAGCAAAACGTCCGGCTGGATACCAATCGAACGCAGCTCCTTGACCGAATGCTGGGTCGGTTTTGTTTTCAGCTCACCTGCAGTTGAAATGAACGGCAACAGCGTTAGGTGGAGGTAGACACAATGACCGCGCGGCAGATCATTGCCGAGCTGGCGGATCGCCTCAAGGAACGGCAGGCCTTCGATGTCGCCTACAGTGCCGCCGATTTCGCACAGCACAAAGTCGTAACCGTCGTTGCCGTCCAGTACGAAGGCCTTGATGGCATCTGTGACATGTGGGATGACCTGGACTGTTGCGCCGAGATAGTCGCCACGCCGTTCCTTGGCGATAATCTCCTGATAGAGCCTTCCGGTGGTGATGTTGTCCTGCTGATTGGCGGCCCGGCCGGTGAAGCGCTCGTAGTGTCCCAAATCCAGGTCGGTCTCGGCACCGTCATCGGTGACATAGACCTCACCGTGCTGATAGGGGCTCATGGTTCCCGGATCGACATTGAGGTAGGGATCGAGTTTGCGCAAGCGAACCGAATATCCACGCGCCTGCAGCAGGGCACCCAGTGCCGCAGATGCAAGTCCCTTACCTAACGAGGAAACCACGCCGCCAGTGATGAAAATATACCGCGCCATGGGCTTTTGCGTATAGCCGGAGTCGAGCGCCGTGAAAAGCTTTAGTTGCGCCTGGCGCCCATTTGGTTGTGCAAATCATCAGTTTCGCTACTGTCGTTGCACTGCACAGATGCCACGCGTTTGGCCGCGATCAGCGGAACCATGAAGACAAAGCAGGCGGCGAGAAACAGGCCGCTACCGGCAATACTCAGTAGATCGCCTGACTGGATTGTAGCGGCGAGGAAGAAACAGGCGGATGCGACAAAAATTGCCCAACCTCCCAGTTCAAAACTATTCTTGAGCTGTGCCTTCATTGCCGCCTGCGTCCTATTCGAGTTCCGCGCCCAGTGCATCGACAACCAACGCCTGAAAGTGATGCACGGTGTGCTCCGATAGTTCACTGAGCTCATCATCGACGACGAAGCGGCCTTGATTGTAGCCGCGCGACTTGAGGCCCCGCTGAACGCTTTCACACAACGCAATGTCTTCCGGCTGCAGTACGTCCTTTTGGTAAGCCATGGCCTCTGCGACCTGCCTGGATGGAGCCGGCGTTGGCAAAAACCAGTCCTGATATTCAATGGTGCGATCAGGGCCGGCTGGTACCATCTGCAATACTGAAATGTTTGGTTCTCCCGGATAGATCCAGATTGTCAGATTGGGCCACAAGAACCATCCCGCATAACCGAAATCGACCTCGCCTTTCTCGAATGTGTAAGCGGAGCTTTCGGTGGTGCGTGCGGCGCCCGATATGTGACTGGAGTAGATGCCATTGGCCGCGGAGCGATAGCTTTTCATGTCGACCAGATCGACGAAGTCTCTGTGCGCGACATGGCAATGATAGCATTCCAGAAAATTGTCGATCATCACTTTCCAGTTTGCCGCCACGTCGTATTCATCGCGCTGGGCGAACACCACATCGTCAACGTTCGGTGCAAATTTGCGGATTTCTGCCTCCAAACCGGCGGCCTGTTCCTTGAGCGGCGTTGCCTCATTATCAAGGTTGACGAAGACAAGTCCGCAAAGTTCTTCCACCCGCACCGGTTTCAAAGCGAAGTCGCATTTCTTGAACCCCGCCATGTTCTCGCTGTTTCGGGCGGCCCGGAGATTGCCGTGGAAATCGTAAGACCAGGCATGATAGGGGCACACAACTAGGTTTGTGCGCCCTGCCCCTTGCAGCAGTTCGTGACCGCGATGCTGACAGACATTGTAGAAAGCCTTCAGCTCGCCAGCCTCGGTGCGCCCGACGAATATGCTCTGTTCGTGGATCTGGACTGTTATGTAACTGCCAGGCTCGGCAAGCTGGCTCACGTGACCGGCATACCACCAGTTGCAGGCAAATACCGCCTCCTTTTCGAGTTCATAGACCTCTTTATCGTGATAAAAACGCGCCGGCAAAGTGAAGGATTTGGCCGGGTCCTTGCAAAATGGCGCGTCGCCTCGATTAAGACGCAACACAGGGATGTTCATGACCTTGTCCTCCAGTTTGACTTGCCAGGAAACATAACAACAGATAATGATTTGATGCTTCAAGCGATCATTTTTAAGGAAAATCAATAAGCCAGCCTAATGAATCATGTTGAAGTCGCGATTGCCACCGCTCGATAATCTGATCGCCTTCGAAGCCGCAGCGCGTGTGCTCAGCTTCACCAAAGCGGCTATCGAGCTCAATATCACCCAGGCTGCTGTCAGCCAGCAAATTCGCAATCTGGAACAGTTTCTGGGACTCAAGCTCTTTGAACGTGCACACCGCAGGGTACGATTGACGACTGCCGGTCGCGAATATCAGCACACAGTATCATCGACGCTTCGACATCTGGCGAGCGCCACTGGCGATATAAAGCTGTCGGAAACGCAACCGCGCCTGACAATTGCCTGTGACCAGTCGATCGCCGCCCTTTGCCTGATGCCAAGGCTCGTGCACTTTCAGCGTCAGCACCCTGTCGTCACATTGCGCGTCGTTGCCTCCGATGACACGTCTGAGTGTCTGGCGGATGACGTTCATGTCGCGGTCATACACGGCGTCGGCAATTGGCCCGGGTTCGAATGCGAACGTCTATTCGATGAGGAAATCTTTCCCGTCTGCAGTCCTGAATTTGCAAACAAGGCAGGCGCCATAAATGATCTGGTCCAGCTGTCCAAAAGTGCATTGCTCAACCTGGATGATGATCACTGGGACTGGATGAACTGGCGTATCTGGTTCAACCGGAAGGGAGTGGATCTGCCCTTCGAAC
>JAEKFU010000335.1 GCA_016522385.1 Pseudomonadota bacterium | reverse complement strand
CCGATACGCTTTTGTCGGGCTTTGCCAATCCCGCATTGATCACCATCCTCGCCCTCCTGGTGATCGGTCAGGGGCTGCACCAAAGCGGCGCGCTGGATGGGCTGATCTCTCGACTGGCCCAAATCGGACGCCGCCGGCCCGGGCTCATGTTGGCGATCACTCTGCTTGTCGCCGGTATCGTCAGCGCCTTTATGAACAACACGCCGATTGTCGTCATGTTCATTCCCGTGGTCGCAGCTCTGGCGAACCGCTTCGGCAGAGGTGCTGCATCGATGTTGATGCCATTGTCGTTTCTGGCCATCCTCGGCGGCATGCTGACACTTATCGGGTCTTCAACCAATCTTCTGGTGGCGGAAGTGGCACGTCATTCGCTCGGCCGTCAGATGGACTTTTTCGAACTGCTGGTTCCGGGCTCGATTCTGGCGGCAGCGGGCGCCATGTACACCCTCACTGTGGCGCCGAGATTACTGCCCGGCAGAAAAAATGGCGCAGACGCCGTGCCGACTGAAAGAGGCCGGCAGTTCATCGCGCAGCTGGATATTACCGCCGATCATCAGTTTGTCGGTGCTGCTTCGGTTGCCGGTATGTTTCGTGAGCTGCAAGGCATGACCGTTCGCATGATTGAGCGCGACAGAAAAGCCATTCTCCCGCCGTTTGAAGATGTCGTACTGGCACCCGGAGACACGATTGTCCTGGCGACCACCAGGCGCTCGCTTGTTTCCGCGCTCAATCTGCGCCAAACCTTCGACCAGGGTGAGTTTCCGACCTTTCATGACGGCGAGGCATCGAAACTATCAAAGGAGGAATGGCTCATTGCCGAGGCCGCAGTGGCACCGGGATCGCGTCTCAGCGGACGATATCTGTCGCCGGCAGCGTTCTGGTCTCGCACCGGCTGTCGCATCATTGGCGTGCAACGCCACAAACGTATGGGCCGGGCCAAACTGAGCGATATACGTCTAGAAACGGGCGATGTCTTGCTGATCGCCGGCTCCAGCAGTGACATGGCCGAACTGCGGCGCGACCGCGATCTGCTGGTGCTGGAAGGCTCGATCAGTGATCTACCGGCACAATACAGCTCAAGGCGCGCCCTGCTCGTGTTCATCGCGACAATCGCGGCATCGGCCAGCGGCATTGTGCCGATTGTCGTGGCAACCATCATCGGGGCATTGGCGATGATCGCCTGCGGCTGCCTGAACATCCAGCAGGCGGCGCGGGCCATCAACCTGCAGATCGTGATGCTGGTTGCGGCGGGAATTGCAATGGCGGCTGCGTTGGAGGCCACCGGAGGTGCAATGTATCTAGCGACCGGCATCCTGAAACTTTTTGCCGGCACTGGCGCACTTGGCGTCTTATCGGCATACTTCCTGATGGTAGCCGTGATGACGAATATGTTGTCGAACAATGCCACGGCACTGATCTTCACGCCGATTGCGATCAGCAGTGCCCTGCAATTGGGTGTTGATCCCACCCCATTTGTTCATACGGTGATATTTGCCGCCAACTGCTCATTCGTTTCGCCCATCGGCTATCAAACGAACCTCCTGGTCATGGGACCTGGCAACTATCGATACGTCGATTTTGTCAAGGTTGGCACACCATTGGCCTTGCTGATCTGGCTGGTGTTCTGCCTCATCGCACCTTGGCACTACAACCTTTGAGAGTGTTGCCGCAGCAAATGTTCCAATGCTGAGTTGCCGGTTGGTCTTCCCTGCAAATCGGTGCTATCCATAGCAATCGAGGATTCACAGCCGGACAAAAACATTGAGCGTCGAACGTCGTAATTTCCCGCAGTTCTTTATTACCTCGCCGGCACCCTGCCCGTATATTCCCGGCCGCGTCGAACGCAAGGTGTTTACCCACCTGATAAACCAGGATGCGCAGAAACTGCACGACGCGTTGTCGCAGGGCGGCTTTCGGCGCAGTCAGAATATTGCCTATCGGCCGGCGTGCGATGGATGCAATGCATGTGTATCGGTTCGGGTGCCGGTTGATTTGTTTGACTGGAACCGAAGCTTCAGGCGGTCGTTGCGCCGCAACCGAGATCTGATTGCCCAGATAACCGTAGCAAAGGCTACTTCGGAACAGTATTCGCTGTTTCGCAGTTATATCGAAACGCGTCATGATGACGGCGGCATGGCCGACATGACGGTTCTGGATTTTTCCTCGATGATCAACGAGAGCTTCGTGAATACAGAGCTGATTGAGTACCGCTTGCCGCATGACATCACGCTTGCCGGCCGACATGTTGTCGGTGGCGAATTAGTGGCCGCGTCCCTCGTCGATACGCTCGATGATGGCCTGTCGATGATCTACAGTTTCTACAACCCGGCGCTTGGCGACCGAGGTCTTGGTACGTTTATGATCCTCGACCACATTGCGAGAGCAAAAAAATTAGGACTATCTTATGTCTATCTAGGTTATTGGGTATCTGGTTCGCAAAAAATGGACTATAAAGCCCGCTTCTTACCTCAGGAACGACTGACCCCCGACGGCTGGAAGCTTTACAGCAAATAGAGATTTCTAACGAATTCATATGAAGGCTGAATGAGCGTAGTTTCTGCTTCCCAACAAAATCAGAAGCTCGGGTTGTCGATGACTTTCGCCGGCGGCCTGTTGTTGACAGTTGATGCACCATTGCTTCGCCTGGCCCACACGGATGCCTGGACGATCATTGCTGTGCGCGGCGTATTCGCATTCAGTGCCATGTGGTTGTTTTGGCTTCTCTTTCGGCGGTTCAGAGGCAGTAGCACACCGTTCGTAAACGGTTATCTCAGCGTCCTGCTTTCGTGCCTCACGGCGGTCGTTAGCATTATGTTCATCAACGCTATCCAACTAACGTCGGTAGCAAATGTCGTGTTTATCTTGGCCTTTAACCCAATGTTTGCCGCGTTGTTGTCCTGGCTATTTCTGCGGGAAAAGCAGTCACCGGCAACATTGATGGCCATCGCAACCGCCTTTGTTGGCGTAGTCGTCATTGTCTGGGACAGCATCAATGCCGGTAATGCATTGGGGGATTTCCTGGCGCTGGGTGTTTCCTTGACCCTGGCGGTGATCCTGACAATCGCCAGATGGAGTGGCACGGACCAGTCGATGAGTCCGGCCTTTGGGAGCCTGATGGCGGCAGCTGCGGTCTTGGCCTATGCAAGTCCGGTGAGCCTGCCGGTGGAAAGCTGGGGTTGGCTTGCATTGAACGGACTGATCGTCATCCCGCTTTCGTCGGCTCTGATGATCCTCGGGCCAAAATACATTGCCGCACCGGTCGTCGCGATGTTCTTCCTGCTGGAGACTGTCTTGACGCCGGTCTGGATGTGGCTCATTTTCGGCGAATTGCCGACACAGCGCGGCGTTGTCGGCGGCACCATTATTATTCTGGTGCTTGTGATGCATAGCTTGTGGTCAATGCACGACAACAGCCAAACAAACGCAAGAACTGCCGCGCCGTCAACTCCTCGTTAGGGATAACTTATCCTTTCGTTCATAAGATATTTGTAGAAAAATATTGAATTCGTTCGTGACTAGTCGTGCGGAATGATGATGAAACTTGGCCTCGATGAACCTTTGCAAGCGGCAGCGGCCGTTGAGAAACTGCTCGCATCGCTATCTGGCAAGGGCAATTTGCGCGTTAAATGCTGCAGCAATCTAAGCGCACTCGACCACGTGATCAGGGACACCCTGCAAGGATCTGGCATCACGCCGCTATTTGATCCCACAGTTAGCCAACTAGACAAGGATAAGAGCTTTTGGCTCGGCGCTATTGCACCTGACGGAAGCGTCGTCGCCAGGCAGGCATTCCGCATGGAGCTTGTCAGCACCTCTCTTGCAGAATGGGCTCTAGGATGGATTCTGGGCACTTACCTCAAGAGAGGTGAACTCATCGTGCCGACGAACTTATCGCCCAATGAGAATTCCGTGGCGCACAATCTGAGCGGCTGCCTTGTGTATCATGGGGAGTTATGGATTAACCCGAAACTCAAGCGCCGCGATTTCGTGGAAGTGTTCGCCAAACTTGGATTGATTGCGGCTTACATAAAGTGGAACCCGGATGCAGTCTGGGCGCTGGTGGGAAAGAGCATGGCCACATCCGGCCATATGTCAAGGATGGGGTACACCCATCTGGAACCGGGATTCCTCAACTGGGAGTATACCCCGGAAGGCGCCGATAAGATGGAATGGCTTGGCGTGGCCGACCGACGTGCATTGTGTCGGATGGTTGAGGAAGAAGCTGATCACACGACTTTAATATCAACCGGGCAGACCTCGGAGACAACCCTAACGCCTTTTTGACCGTCAGCGAAGTTTTGCGGCAGGATTACGCGTTGGTACGGGATCCATTTTACCGCAGATTCCTTTGATGTCATTGCCGCATACACGTGATCGTAGTGGGCCAGACCGGTCTTGAGGACCGTGTGATAAATTTCGCTAACGATCTGGTCATAGCTACCCCCGTTAATACAAGGGTAGGAGACGGGCGTGACACCCCAAAGCCGGGCAATCGGGGTCTGGGTTCCAATCCGGTTTACCTTGAACCGGTCGTCATTGGGATCATACAGACAATCTACGCTGTTATCATCCATGATTGGCTTCTTTGACAATGCATCCTGCAGCAGGTCGGGAATGAAGACGGCATTGTTCGGATTCACGGATTTGACAAAGGTGCGTGACATAAGGTGGATGTCGCTCTTGGCGATGATCTCCTGAATGCGTTCGCGTGCGGCAATCGGATCGGCAACCGTTTCACTGAACCAACCGACCAGAAAGTACTCCAGCGTGATCGGCGCGGGCTTCGTCAAAAGCCAGTCAATCACGAAATACAGGGAAGCCCAGTTGCCGGCAAAAACTGACCATCTAATCGTCGTACCGTTATGGCCGACCATCAGGCGAACAAAACCCTTGCGTTCCAACAGGCTGGCTTCGTCCCAGGCCTGTAGACCCAGCTTCTCGAGTGACTCGACGAATTCTCCGTTTGCGACCCAGTATGACTGTTCAGCGCTCAACTGATTGCCTTTTCCATCGCCAGACGATTGGCTGTTTCAGACCGTTGCGGCCCGATGCATGCCTGCCCAATTGAAGACCTGGTACGCGCCGCTCTTTTACTGACCACAACTCTTGCAAACATTCAGTTAATGCGAATGCTTTGCCTATGGTCAAAACGGCTGTTTTTCCGAGTTCGGGGCATTAACCATGTTGTGAAATAGTCATACGTAAACCGAATAATGATGAATTGGCATCTATCATTTTTGAATTCGTTAATTACAATTACGACTTAGATGGCCGTTATTCAGTGCAACTAATAGTTGTGGATCTTGCAATAAGGGCCGCAGTGGGGAATTGGTGGGGGCCGCGTTTGTTTAAGTTACCGAAGCCTACGGGTGTGGGGGCAAATTTCCGCACGGCAGGTATCAGTTATATCTCCAGGCGAGATTTTCCGACCTGGCACTATGCGATGCTGAATGACGAACCGCGCAATCGCGCCATTGAGCGCGCCATTGCCGATCTGCCGCTTGACGGCAAAAGCGTGGTTGAAATCGGCACCGGCACCGGTCTCATCGCATTGCTCTTTGCGCGTCATGGCGCTGAAAGAGTCATTACCTGCGAAATGAACCAGAATTTGGCGAGTGTCGCCCGGCAAATTGTCAATGCGACGCCCTACGGCGACCGCATAACCGTCATTGACAAATCATCAACGCTGGCCATCGCGGAATGCCTTATTGAAGTCTCTCCGGACTACATTTTTACAGAAACTTTGGATTGCGGCGTCGTTGGCGAGTCTTTTTTTGACATTGCCCGCGACATTCAATTTCTGGCTGGTCCGAATACTCAAGTGCTGCCCGGGGAAATTCGGCAGATTGGCGTCGTGATCCAATCTCAAGACATGCTCGACCTGAACTCCGTCACCAATGTCTGTGGGTTCGATCTTAGTGCGCTGAACGCCTTTTCAACCGAAACATACTTCCCCGTCCGTGAGCAGTTGCACGATTATGATGTTCTAAGCGCGCCAACAATTCTGAGGCGCCATGACTATCTGTCAAACGAGCCGGCCACATCTCGTGTTGTCGAAGTCAAACAGGATGGTTGCGCCTCCGGAATCATGACGTGGATGGAAATTGAGTTCGGCAATCATCTGTTCAGTAACGAACCTGGCACAATGAGCCACTGGCACAAGGCTTTTCATCCGCTTGTACAGCCTATGCAACTGCAGCGCGGTCAGGAACTCGAGCTCACGATCGACGATGCTGGCCGCGCTAGAGCGTGTCTTTTTCATATGGAATCATTTGACCGCGTTTCTGCGTCTGCAGGCTAGGCATGCTTCGGGCCGTGGTCTGGTTGACCACAAGCGGAGCATAACGACGTCCAGCAGGCGCAGAAACACGGCCTTCGGTGGCCCAAATCCGGCCATCGAACATCGTTACGGAACTTGCCCGATGACCCAAATCGTGCGGCGTTCCGTAACTAGCCGAGTGACCGGATTTGGACCATCAAATGGTTCCATATGAAAAAGACACGCTCTAGGACCGGCATGACGGATTGCATACCTTGTTCGCACCGTCGGCCAAGAGCCGTCGCACGCGCTTAGCCGAACCGGTTATTGCGAGGGAACCCTTTTGGCGGCAGACGGCCTGATTGGGCGCGTTTGCCGACCCACTCCTTGA
>JAEKFU010000253.1 GCA_016522385.1 Pseudomonadota bacterium | reverse complement strand
CTCCAAGCGCAACTGGGACATTGGAACTTCGTTACACTAGGCTCTGTTGATCACTTGAAGCAGGATCCGGGGATGTGTTGACAAGTAGCACGTTGACCCGCTTCAACAGTAAGACCATGACACGCATCCATTACGCGATCGGTGATGTTCACGGCCGAGACGACCTGCTTGAGCAGATGCATGCGCGCGTTAGAGCGCATCACGAGGCACACCATGCGGAGCGCCCCGCGACCATTGTGCATGTGGGTGACTATGTCGACCGCGGGCCTGACAGCATCAAAGTGATCGACCGGCTGATGCGCGGGCTGGCAGGCTTTGAGGTAATCTGCCTGAAAGGCAATCATGACGCAATGCTGCTGACCTGCGCTCAGACCGATAGCCGACAGGCCTGGCTCACCTGGCTCGGCAATGGTGGAGCGGCCACCCTGATGTCTCTTGGCGTTTCGCTGCGCTTTGGCGGTTTTGAGCCGAAGGACGTGGCCGGTGCGCTTGGCAATGAACGCCTAGCCTGGTTGCGCAAGCTGGCGGCCTATCATCTGGCTGACGGCTTTCTGTTCGTCCATGCCGGTATCTTGCCGGGCCGGCCGATCGAAGAACAACGCGAAGAGGACCTGTTGTGGATCCGCCGCCGGTTCCTGGAGAGCGACGCTGACCACGGTGTTCTGGTCATTCACGGTCATACGCCGCGTGACGAACCGGAGGTGCGGCACAACCGGATCGGCATCGACACCGGCGCGGCGATCAC
The DNA here is from genome assembly GCA_016522385.1 of Pseudomonadota bacterium. Taxonomy (GTDB): domain Bacteria; phylum Pseudomonadota; class Alphaproteobacteria; order Rhizobiales; family Aestuariivirgaceae; genus JABDJG01. The sequence continues at coordinate 1,795 of JAEKFU010000253.1, read as the reverse complement.
CGGCAGATTGACCGCCGTAGTGCTTGCCGGGATGCAGGCCCCTGAGTTCTTGACGGTGCAGGGCGAACCCGCATACTGACGCCAGCCATCGCCCCTACTGGACATCAATTTCGACCCACCTTAGCAGTGTGGCCTTCCCAGAGTACGATCGTTTTAGGTGGTTCCATCTGAAACGTTAGTCGTCCTCAATCATACTAAAGCAGATCAGGTTTTCTGGTTTTGGCGTTTCCGCCTAGACCAGAACTGAGCTAGGAATCCCATCTTGACCATAATCGCGGCGAAAGCCGATTCATGAAATTCCGTTCCATCACCCTGCTGCTGATCGCCGAAGTTGCGGCGATGAGCTTGTGGTTCGTGTCGGCGGCAGTCCTGCCGGAGATGCTGCGTGAGGCGGCGCTGTCTCCGTTCCGGCAGGCGGCTTTGTCGAGCGGGGTACAGGCCGGATTTGTCATTGGTGCGCTTGTCGCCGCGATCCTCGGGCTGGCCGACCGTTTCGATCCGCGCCGGGTGTTTGCCGCTTCAGCGATTGGCGCCGGGCTGATCAACGCGGTCCTGCTAGTCGCTGTACCCGGTAGCGCATTGGCGATTGCCGCGCGGGTGGTGACCGGCGCCCTGCTGGCCGGGGTCTATCCAGTCGGCATGAAGATCGCCGTGGGCTGGGGAGAGGCCGATCGCGGTTTTCTGGTCGGCGCGCTGGTCGGCGCACTGACTCTCGGGTCGGCATCTCCCCATCTGATCGCTCTGGCCGGCGGCTCGGACTGGAGGTTGACTGTGGCAATTGCCTCAGCCGCATCGATTGCTGCAGGCCTGCTCGGTCTGATGATTTCTCTCGGACCGCATCACAGCATTGCCGCCCGGTTCAATCCGAAAGTGATCACAACGGCCTGGACAAACCGGCGGGTGCGGCTCGCCTATGCCGGCTATCTTGGCCATATGTGGGAGCTCTATGCCATGTGGGCTTGGGTGGCCGCGGCAACGGCAGTGTCGTACGGTGCGACCTGGCCGAGATCCGATGCCGAATGGTTTTCCAAGCTTACGGCCTTCATCGCAATCGGTGCCGGCGGTCTGGCATGCGCCTATGCCGGCAAGGTTGCCGACAGGATCGGCAAGGCGGAGGTGACGATCATTGCCATGGCCTTGAGTGGCACATCGGCGATCGCGGCGGCTGTGACCTTCGGTGGTCCGGTGTGGCTGACCTTTGTGATTGTGGTGATCTGGGGCATTGCGATTATCCCTGACTCGGCCCAGTTCTCCGCACTGGTTGCTGATGCCTCGCCGCCCGATCAGGCCGGCAGCCTGTTGACGCTGCAGACGGCGCTGGGTTTCGCGCTCACCTTTGCCACGGTGCAGATAACGCCGGTACTGGCCGCAGCATTCGGCTGGCCGACGGTGCTGGCGGCGCTGTCACTCGGCCCTGCCCTCGGCATCGCCGCCATGGCGAGACTGCGGACAATGACGGAGAGATGATCATGGTCGGTATTGTTCTAACCACGGAACGTTTCTCGTTGCGCCCGGCAACGGAGGCAGATCTCGATGGCGTGAAGCAAATCGTTGCAGATCCGGATGTTACGAAAATGCTGCTCGGTGATGTCTCCACCCCGGAGGGGACCGACAAGGAAGCCCGCAAGTGGATCGATGAAGAAGCATTCTGGCAGAAAAACGGTTTTGGCAGCTGGGGTGTTTTTGACCAGACCGGTGATCTCGTGGGCATAGCCGCTGCAAGCCCGGCGCTGGCCGGGCTGGGCGAAGGCCCGGAAATCTTCTATTTCATAAAGCGAGACTGCTGGGGCAAGGG
>JAEKFU010000163.1 GCA_016522385.1 Pseudomonadota bacterium | reverse complement strand
CCCATACCCTTTTCATCGATCATATGACCGCGCCGGAACCGGTCGAGCCGCATCAGCGAATTGAATTCATGCGGCGCATCTTTGGCGATCGTCCAGGCATAACACCAGCCAGACGCCGGTGTCGCTTTGAAGCCGCCATAACACCAACCGCAGTTGAGATACAGGTTGGCAATATGCGTCTTGTCGATGATCGGCGAACCGTCCATCGACATGTCCATGATACCTCCCCAGGAGCGCAGGATCTTGATCCGCGACAGGCCGGGGATCATCGATACCCCGGCCTCGATGACATGTTCGACCGTCGGCAGGCCACCGCGCCGGGCATAGGAATTGTACCCGTCGAGATCGCCGCCAAACACCAAACCGCCCTTGTCTGACTGGGAAATGTAGAAATGCCCGACGCCATAGGTCACCACCGTGTCCAGATAGGGCTTCAAGCCCTCCGACACGAAGGCCTGTAGGACATGGCTCTCGATCGGCAGCTTTATACCGGCCATCGCGGCGACTTCCGATGAATTCCCCGCCGCGCACAGCGCCAGCTTCTTGCAGCCGATGAAGCCCCGCGAAGTCTCGACGCCGGTCACCCGGCCCTTGTCCATCTTGATAGCCTTGACCTCGCAGTTCTGGATGATGTCGACACCTCGGCTGTCCGCTCCGCGGGCAAAACCCCAGGCGACTGCATCATGCCGAACTGTGCCACCGCGCCGTTGGATCAATGCGCCATGGATAGGAAACCGCGTGTTGTCGAAGGCAAGAAACGGTACAATCTCGCGCACCTGCTCGCGATCCAGAAGCTCGGCATCGACCCCGTGAATGCGCATCGCATTGCCGCGACGGGCGGCCGCGTCGCGCTGTGCATCGGAATGAATGAGATTCATGATGCCGCGCTGCGACACCATCGCATTGAAGTTGAAGTCCTGTTCCAGGCCTTCCCACAGCTTCAGCGACCATTCATAAAACGGCTCGTTCCCCTCCAGCATGTAATTGGAACGGATGATCGTAGTGTTCCGCCCGACATTGCCTGAGCCGAGCCAGCTCTTCTCCAGCACTGCCACATTGCTGATGCCATGCTCTTTGGCGAGATAGTAGGCGGTCGCCAACCCATGCCCGCCGCCGCCGACGATCACTACGTCATAGGACGCCTTGGGCTCCGGCTCGCGCCACGCCGGTGTCCAGTTCTTATGCACCGACCAGGCGTTCCTCGCCAAAGAAAAGATATTGTAGCGCATGCGGTATCCCCGTGTGGCCTCGCCGGTGGTACCAAACAACTGATGACCACTGTCTGCCCTGCTGACGTCCTAGCGCCTGACCCCTGGACCCACTTTTCCGCCCGCTCAGAGCCAGCTGATAGATTGATCTTCGGGCCAAGCCCGCGGGACGTCAGCACGGTAAGAAGCAGAATTTCAACAACATTTGAGCAGATTGTCTTTCCTAAACAAGACATTTTTTAGTACTAATGAGCCATGTCGCACGACCCAACCCCTTACCGCGTCGGCTTTCTCCTTATCCCCGGTTTTGCTCTGATGTCCTATGCCTCGGCGATCGAACCGCTGCGGGCTGCTAACCTACTCTCCGCCAAGCCCTTGTTCGACTGGACCCACATCTCTGCTGACAGCAAACCGGTTAACGCGTCGTCCGGCGCCGCCATCCCCTGTGACGGCGGCCTCTATCCGACCCCTGATCTCGACCTCCTCCTGGTCTGTGCCGGCGGCAACCCGGCCGCCTTCGCCGACAGCCGCGTCTTTGCCATGCTGCGCCGCCTGGACGCCCGCGGCACATCGATCGGCGGCGTCTCTGGTGGGCCGTACATCCTCGCTCGCGCGCGACTCATGAAAGACCGTCATATGACCATCCACTGGGAACACGCTGCAGCCCTTGCCGAAGAATTCCCTGATCTGATGCTTTCGCGCGCCCTATACATCGTCGACCGCGACCGTCTGACCTGTGCAGGCGGCGTCGCCCCCCTGGACATGATGCATGCCCTAATCGCCGAACGGCATGGCAACAGCTTCGCGACGCAAGTTTCTGACTGGTTCCTACACACCGACATCCGCCCGGCCGGCGGGCCGCAACGCGCCTCGCTTACCGAGCGCTACGGCATCCATCGCCCCGAACTCGTCGCCGCGCTGGAGTTCATGGAACACAATCTCGGCCGACCCCAATCCCGTGCCGTGGTCGCCGCACGCGTCGGCCTTTCCACCCGCCAGCTCGATCGCCTCTTTGCCGGCCAACTCGGCACAAGCTTCAACTCCCATTACCGCACCATCCGCTTAGAACGGGCGAGAGATCTGATTCGCCAGACCACTTTGTCAATAACAGAGATTGCGCTTGCATGTGGGTTTGCAAACCCTGGGCACTTTTCGAGAAGCTACTCAGTTCATTTTGGCTCGACGCCAAGGCAGGAGCGTTAGGGCAGGTTGGCAAACCTGTATGTGAGCGCGGCGAACCGGGCGACAGATTTTCCCCAAATGGCACTGGTGTTAGCCTGAAACAGAGTGAACTAACCTCGTTTGAACTTCAGACTGCGACGGTGGTGGGGAGGATTGGTTCAGCTTCAGGGGTGTGAGGAGGAATGACATACCGGAATATGCGACGACCAACACCGCTGAATATGAGCTAATCCTGCCAGGTCCTGAAAGGACGTCGCCCATCTGGCCTCTCGATATCAAATTGAGTGGCTTGAGGAGACTGGCCATGCTGCGTCGCCCATGGCTAGAATGAGCCAATAATGGCCGCGCCAGCACCGCAACCTGAGTTTCAATGGACCCTATTCCTAAGAGGAGCCGCCCACATGTCGAAGATTGAAGCGAAACTGCAGTCTTTGGGCCTTGTCTTGCCCAAAGCACTGAAGGTTCCCGAGGGCATGACACTGCCGTTTCCCTGGGTGAATGTGCGTGGCACGCGCTTCTTCATCTCCGGCCACGGTCCACAGGAACCGGACGGTTCGCTGGCCCGGCCCTTCGGCCAGGTTGCCACAGACGTGAGCATCGATGAGGCCAATGAGCTGGTCCGCAAGACGGCGCTTGCCATGCTCGCCAGCCTCAAGCGTGAACTGGGCGACCTGGACCGGATCACTGACTGGTGTCGGGTGTTTGGCATGGTCAATTCAGCACCAGGCTTCAACAAGCAACCCTTAGTGATCAACGGTTTTTCCGACCTCATACTCGAGGTCTTCGGGCCCGAGATTGGCCGCCACGCGCGCTCTGCGGTCGGCCTCGCCGGCCTGCCTTTGGGCTTCGCCGTGGAGATCGAGGCGGAGGTGTTGATAGCGTCTTAGATTGCCGGCTGCTGTTCAACCTGCCTTGCGGCAAATCACCTCGATGGGCACGATACGCCCCTCCGCCATGCCGCGGGCTGTATTTGCCATTGCGTCTTTCGCGATATCGCCATGGATCAGGCTGACGGCACGATGCGGCGGTTTCTCACCGCGTTCGACCATGGCGCGGGCCCTCGCGCCGAATTCCAGTGACTCTTTGGTCGCGTCCCGCAGGCTCGACACCACAAGTCCGCTCGCCTCCAGTTTGGTACGAGTCTCCTCAGGCGTTGCAAGGAAGCTCGATGCAGATGTCAGCGCCCAGGGGGTCGGATAGTCCAGCTCTTCGCCCGGTCCGCGTGATATCTCGGACAATGCCAGCCACGCGCCCGGCCGCAGCACCCGGTGGATCTCGCGATACAGCGCCATCTTGTCGGAAATGTTCATCGACACGTTCATCGAATAGGCGCCGTCAAACGTGTCATCGGCAAATGGCATATCGAGCGCATCGCCTTGCTCGTATGCGATCCGCCCGGACAGGCCCAACAGATTGGTCAAATGGCGGGCTGCGTCGCAAAACTCTTGCGTCAGATCGATTCCCGTCACCTGGCAACCGAAGCGGTCGGCAAAATACCGCGCCGGACCGCCAATGCCACTGCCGACATCGAGAATATGGTCATCCGTCGAGATGGCGAGCGAATCTGCCAACTCCTCCGTCGCCTCCAAGCCGCGCCCATGAAACTGATCATAGGGCGCCATCGCCGTAAGCGTAGGATGGTCCGGATCAGCGCCGTCGTCTCGTAAGGCGGTACGCAACCGCTCCAGCAACTTGCCGCTCGAATAGTGCCCGGAAATGTCAGGCGCGGTGTTCATCTGCGGCATCCTCACAAGATTGTTCGATTGCGGTTAATTGACAAGCTTCGATATCTCGGGACAGTCTGTTGCGGATGTCAACAGGCACGGGACGCAATTGGGAAGGAATTGCGCGTGTTAAATCGTCTTGTGATGGCAGCAATCCTTGTCGCATTTCCGGCTGCAGCGTTTGCCGGGCCCTATGAGGACGGTTTGGCCGCCATCGAGCGCAACGACTATGAAACAGCATACAGGCTATGGCTACCTTTAGCCGTGGAGGGTGACCCCTGGGCCCAACACGATCTCGGTGTGATGTATGAAAGGGGCGATGGCGTCGCACAGAACCTTGCTGACGCGGTGTATTGGTACCGCAAGGCAGCTGAGCAAGGATTCGCCGCGGCCCAGTTCAGTCTTGGCTGGATATATGCCCATGCCGATGGCGTCGCCGGCGATGATACCAAGGCCGTGCACTGGTACCGCGAAGCGGCACAACAGGGCCTAGCCGACGCCCAGTTCAACCTTGGTTTGATGTATGCCAGCGGCGACGGCATTGCAGAGGACAATGTCGCTGCCGTCTTCTGGTATCGTCAAGCTGCAGAGCAGGATCATGCCGGGGCGCAATACAGTCTGGGTTGGATGTACGCTGAAGGTGAGGGCGTCTCGCGGGATGATGCTGTCGCTGTGCAATGGTATCAAAGGGCCGCCGAGCAAGGAGTCGCCGCGGCCCAGTTCAGTCTTGGCTGGATGTACGCCAACGGCAAGGGAATCGCCGAGGATGATGCGGCCGCGGTACGGTGGTACGCCAGGGCGGCAGAACAGGGCCATGCAGATGCCCAGTACCGTCTCGGCACTATGTACCAGAAGGGCGAAGGCGTTTATCGGAACGTTATGGCGGCATTGAAGTGGTACCGCAAAGCCGCCGGCCAGGACCTTCCCGATGCGCAGTATACACTCGGGCTGCTGTACGATAAGGGTCGGGTCGTCGCCGGAAACGACAGCGAGGCCGCGCACTGGTACCGCAAGGCGGCTGCACATGAACTCACTGTCGCCCAACACAGGCTGGGATTGAAATACGCCAAAGGCGAAGGTGTGTTTCGCGACAAGACTAAAGCACGGATGTGGCAATTGATTGCGACCAAGGGTGGCAATGAACAGGCATCCGCGTCTCTTGCGGAACTGTCGAAACACATGTCCAGCAAAGAAATTTCCAGATCCGAAGCGCAAGCCAAACGTTGCCTTGAATCGAACTACCAGGATTGCGGCTGAAGCTTAGGACCAACCGGCGTTTGCGGTTGTGATTCTGGTTTGCGTGTATTGCATCGATGTTGGCGTGACCTATTTCGTGACCGGACGCAACTACTCACGGATCTAAGTGGCACAAGACTATGCGAAGGGCCTGCAGTGGTTCGCCATGGCTGTCGGGCAAGGCTATGCCAAGGCCCAATACAACCTCGGTGAATTGTACCGTACCGGTGTGAGCGTTGGTCACGACAATGCCAAAGCAGCTGAATGGTATCGTAGGGCCGTCACAGCACCCTCATGCCACTAGAGCGTTTCTTTCTCATGTGGAATCATTTGACCGCGTTTCTGCGTCTGCTGGCTAGGCATGCTTCGCGCCGTGGTCTGGTTGACCACAAGCGGAGCATAACGACGTCCAGCGGGCGCACAAACA
>JAEKFU010000162.1 GCA_016522385.1 Pseudomonadota bacterium | reverse complement strand
TTGTTTTCCGGTGTCCCAACGACACTTGCCAGTCTGATAGCATTTCTCGGCATTCTGGGCTTTGCCGGCTATTACTTTGTACTTCGGCGGGCACTTCGCGAACTTGATCCAAGCGGTGTGATTCCGGATCGGGTTCAGGTCGCCTTCGACTCGCTGGCCGAAGGCGTCATGATCCTCGACGAACGTGAAACGATCTTGCTTGCCAACAGCTCGTTCGCACAATCGATTAATTCCACTCCCAAATCGCTGTTCGGCATGAACGCCTCTGAACTCAAATGGCGCCAATGGAACGACAATGAGGACATTGATGATTATCCCTGGCGGATTGCAATGCGCACCAAGAAGTCCGTGGCATCCGCCCGCATGGGGCTGCGCACTGCATCGGATGACATTCGCAGCTTTACCGTTAATGCCACCTGCATTGTGGATGGAACCGGCGCGGTCTCCGGGGCGATCGCAACATTTGATGATGTAACGGCCCTGGAACAAAAGAACGAAGACCTTATCCGAACGGTCAAACAGCTGGAGGAAACCGAAGAGGAAATCAGTCAACGGAACCGCCAGTTGCAATATCTGGCAAGCCACGACCCACTTTCGGGGTGCCTAAACCGCCGGGCATTCTTTTCGGAAATCGAAGCGAAATTGGAGCGCGCCTATCGCGAAGACCGGCACTTGGCTTGTATGATGGTGGACTTGGACCACTTCAAGAGCATCAATGATCGTTTCGGCCACGCTGTCGGCGACCAGGTTATTGCTGGGGTCGCCGATATTCTGAAATCCAATTGCAGGGCTGACGATTTGGTCGGTCGTTACGGCGGCGAAGAATTTTGTGTCGTGCTATTTGGTGCGGCACCGGACGAGGCTGAACGGATCGCCGAGCGAACCCGTCAGGATATTACCAGTGGTTCTCCAATGTGGCTTCCGGAGGGTGAGACAGCTACTGTGAGCATCGGCTTCGCGATGCAACCCGACGAATATACTCCCTCTACTGCAATGGAACTCGTCGACCGGGCAGACCAAGCATTGTACGCGGCTAAGGAAGGTGGGCGGGACCGGGTCATCTTTTGGGATGCGATTCAGTCTGAGGTCAAAGCACCTGCCGCGAAGCACTATCCCAGGCGCCGTAGCTCCTGCCAAACAAATGAAGACGAGCCCGGCAAACTTCCAGTCCCGCAAACCGCTGTGGCTGAAGGGTTACGAAAGATCCATGCTGTTGATTTTCGTCCGGCAAGTTCGGTTCCGGGATCTGATTCACTAACGCAACTGCCGGAACGAATGATATTCATGGACAGAATTTCGCAGTCCATTGTCCGGTCAGAAAGAGCAAAAGCCAGCTTCGCCGTTCTGCAAATCTCAGTAGACTCTTTTGAGCGTTTTGTTGAAGTCTTCGGAGATGCTGGCAGCCAGCAATTGACAGGTACGGTGGCCGCCCGGCTGCTGGACGTGTTGCGCCGTAGTGATACGGTTTCCCTCGCTAACGACAGGGACAAGATACCAGAGGTCTCACGACTGGCAGAGTGTAAATTTGCCATCGAGCTCTCCCACCTGGACGAAACGGATAGCGTGATTTGGATAATCAAGCGAATATTCGAGAGTCTGTCGCGCCCAATTGTTGTGAACGACAAGAAAGTCTATGTCACGTGCAGCGTTGGAATTAGCGTCTACCCTCACGACGGTGCTGACGCCGAGACCCTCGTGCGTCATGCCGGTGTGGCCGAGCGCCATGCTCGCGAAGGTGAGGGCACTGACACTTATGTCTTCTTTACCGAAGAGATGAACGAGAATTCACGCTACCAGCTAATGATCGAGGCCGGCATTCGGCATGCGTTGGAACAGGATGAGTTTGCCCTCCATTATCAGCCCATCATAGATTTGCGCACCGGTGATCCAATTGCCGCAGAAGCACTACTGCGGTGCACCAGTGACAATCTTCGAGATACGCCAATCGGATCGTTGATCTCGATTGCCGAACAAACCGGCCTGATGTCGAAAATTGGCGAGTGGGTGCTGCAAACGGCGATACGCCAAATGGAACAATGGCTTGATACCGGAGTGGCACTGTCGAAGATCTCGGTCAACATCTCGGCGATCCAGCTGCGCGACTCATTTGCGATCGAGCGACTGATGAAGATCGTAACTGAGATGAACATTCCACCCGAAAAACTCCAGCTCGAAATAACCGAAACTGCCATGATGCAGGATGTTGAGGCGGCCAGCCAGACACTGCAGCGTCTCCAGCAGCTTGGTGTGCAAATTGCCTTGGACGATTTTGGAACTGGCCAATCATCGCTCACCTATCTGCGAAAGTTTCGCCCTGACGTCCTAAAAATTGATCGCAGTTTCATTGATAAGGTCGATATCAGCCGTACCGACGAGACACTCGTATCGGCTGTCGTTGCCATGTCGCACGAGATGGGTCTTCGGGTCGTTGCCGAAGGTGTTGAGACGACGGATCAGATGGATTGCGTCCGCCAACTCGGTTGCGATGAAGCGCAAGGTTATCTCATCGCGAAACCCATGCCCGCGACAGCGATGTCCGATTGGCTGCAGCTGTTTACGACCGAGAAGAATCCACCTTTGGCACCTCTGGATAAGACTCAAGAGGTTGCTTGAGGAGCTGCGTAAATCATTGCAGGACGATGTGCTGACCAGTGTCTTTGTCGGTTATTCATTTTCCAGACTCGGTTAACTTCTTTTGGGCAAAATACCGGTCGCGATGCGCGCCGTCCGAACTGGCGCGCGAAATTGTGAGACGACCGGCCTATGCCCAACAAACCAGGCAAAAACGCATCCGCGAAATCGATCATAGGTTTGATCTCAGGCGCCTTGCTTGCATTTGGCATTGTCTGGATAAGCGCCCAATTGTTCGGCGAAGAGCTGGCGCGAAAACACGTCAAGATCCATAGCCAGGCATTGCAGCAGCAAGTCGTGCAGTCGCTGGTGCGCGGATCGGATGTCTTTGTAGACCGAAGAACCGAAACCACAGATCAAGCGCTCATGCAGCGCCTCGTTCGCAACAGCGATATCAATAGCATAACCTTTTTCAGCCACGACGGACGCGCATTCTGGTCAACAATCATAAGTCACAAGAAAAGCAGACTCACACCGTACGCGCTCAGAAACTTGCTCGCCAGTAAAGCGCCCATGATCAGCGCCGAACCCGTGAATCTATTCACCTTGGATCAAATGATGCGTCGGCTGCAGCTCGGCTGGTTTGATTCGCCGACTAAACGCCACCTCGTTACGGTCATAACGCCGGTGGTCCGCGAAGGGCAGATCATTGGGGCGATCGAGTTTTCTGTCGATAACACCAATGCCCTTGTGTTTTTCGCCAAAGGAATGAACCTCGCGGCTCTATTTATTGGCAGTTTCTTAGCAGCAATATATTTCATTGCCGGTTGCCTGGCGATCAGATACGCACTCGCCCGGCATGAGAGCACTACGGCAACTATCGCTGTAAGGGAGGCCAAGAAATCTGAATTCGAGGCGCGCGAAAAGGCCGATCAGTTGGTCGAGCGCAATGAATTTGTCGGCCAGCTCAACAGGTTGCTCGAAGTCAACCTCAAGCAACTGAATGAAGCCCAGGAGGCACTTGTACGCAAAAGCAGGCTGGCGCAGATGGGCGAACTCACCGCGACCGTTGCCCATGAGATCCGAAATCCCCTTGGCGCACTACACAACGCGCTGTTTATGATTGGCAAGTTATCGGACCAGTCTGACACCATGAACCGTCACCTTGCTCTGGCCGAGCGAAGTATTAGCCGGTGCGATTTGATTATCACCGAATTGTTGGATTTCACCCGCGATGATCAGCTAAAGCGTGTAACACTCAAATTCGATGACTGGGTTTTGGCCACCGTCAGGAAGCAGGCGAAGACTTTGTCTCCGGCGGTTGGCATCGAATGTCAGCTGTCCGCTCGCGACGTTGAGGCAAGTTTCGACCCCGAACGAATGCAGCGCGTACTCACCAGTATGCTGTCCAATGCATCCGAAGCACTGGTCAACAATGATGGTAAACCGCGCAATCAGGACAATCAGGATCCGCTGATAAAGATTCTCAGCCGCAAAACGGCGCGCGGCGTCGAGTTCACAGTTAGGGACAATGGCCAGGGCATGGACGAGACACAATTGGCGAAGATATTTGAGCCTCTGTACTCGACCAAAAATTTTGGCGTTGGTCTGGGTGTGCCCGCGGCACAGCAAATTTTGCAGCATCACGGCGGCGGACTTGAATACCAGAGTGAAGTTGGAAAGGGCACGAGCGCCACGGCATGGTTCCCGCTCCAACATCGCGAAATGGAGCCGGTTATGCAGTCCAGCGTTCCTGAAAAGTTCACCGCGCCGAGGTTTGCAGAATCGATCTGATAGGTCCCATTAGGAATCATCCCACGCCGGGCGATAAGTAATTGAAATGATCGGAAGACCGGCTAGAGCGTTTCTTTCTCATATGGAATCATTTG